>JAJAYS010000267.1 GCA_026786065.1 Polaromonas sp. | reverse complement strand
GGCTGATGGTCGGCCAGCGCGGCCCACAGCCTGGCTTTGAGGGAGCAATTCGCCTCGGATGAACCGGGGGAGGCAGGGGCGCCGTGGGAACTGGATGCGCCGGCCGCGTCGGCCTCCAATGCGGCTTTCAGTGCCTGTTTGATCCGTTCGGTTTTCGGCCAGGGCGTGTCGAGCTGCGCGTTCGACAGGCCATAGACGCCGGTCGTGAGCTTCCGGGTCTGCCAGCTTGAGCCGGACGCCGCCGTAGCGCTGCGGTTGGTGATCCAGCTCCAGCGCTGGCGCGCAAGGTCGCCGACCACCAGATTGAAACCGGCGAATTCGCCGTCGTCTCCCGCAGCGCCGTTGGACAGCGACAAATCGCTCAAAAATTCGGCTGCGTCGCCGCGCGATTCAAGCCAGCGCGTGACCAGCTCGCCCCGGGAACGGGGCCGGGCGGCGGCGGGCGGCTCGCGCACGTTGGTCACAAAGGCTACGCGCCCGTCTGGCGTGATGCCGAACCAGGCGCCACCGGCGCGCAGGTCGCGGCCGGAGATCAATGTCCGGCCGACCGGACTAGTCCAGCGTGCCAGCGGGCTGGTTGGCCGGTCGAAATATTCATCGCGGTTGGCCGCGACCACCAGCGGCCAGCGGGCGGAGCAGCCGATGGCGAAGGCGATCAGGCACACAGCGGGTCGCGCATCGGCTCGCCGCTGCACGCGGAGGAGCGCGGGGCGGCCGCAGGCGGCGCGTCGCTCATGAGGTCGGTTGGCTCGATACGGCTCAAATGTCTTCCAGCAACGGATAGGGCAGCGGCTGCAGCCGAAGCGGCGGCCCGTCCGGGCTGCCCAATGTCAGGACGCCTGCGCCATCGGCGGCTGCCGAGGTCTGCATGGCGACGATGGCGTCGAAGCCGCCCGACGGGCTGGCCGCCGCCGCTGCCACCAGGCCACAGGGCTGGGTGGCGTCGTTTGCGCTGAAAACCTCCTGGCCGACGACAGGCTGGCCTTCGGTGTGTGCCAGATAGGCGCGTCGCTTGATGGTGCCGCGAAACTGGCTGCGGGCGACGATCTCCTGACCGGGGTAGCAGCCTTTTCTGAAATTCACGCCGCCGACCGACTCGTAGTTGAGCATTTGCGGCACGAAAGCCTCGAACACCGGCTGGGTGATCATCGCAACGCCAGACTGCACCTCCAGCCACTCCCACAAGCCAGGCGGCAGCGCGGGAAGGTCGGGCAGGGCGCTGTCTGCGGGCCCGCACCACAGCGCACGCGACTGGCCGGCCGCCGCAGGCAGCGGGATCAAGTTTGATGAATCAAATTCGGGTTTTGACAAAGAAATACGGGCGTTAGTAGCTATATTTTCTATAGCGTCTCCGACGACACCAGCGAGCTGGAAGTCGCCGCTGGCGTCGCTCAGGCGGGCTTTGGCGCGCAGCACGAACATGCTCAGGCGCTTCAGCGTTGCCGGCAGGATGTCGCGGCTGCAAACCAGCAAGACCTCTTGCGGGCTGCGCTTGACGAGGATGAAGCTGGCCTGCATCCGCCCCTTCGGGTTGCAAAATGCAGCGAGCCGCCCGGTGTTCAGGCCGAGCTGGGCGACGTCTTGTGTCAACTGGCCCTGCAGGAACGACACCGCGTCGTCGCCGAGCGCACGAATCACGCCCCAATGCGGCAAGCGGGCCAGGCCTTCAAAGTGCCCGGTGGCGTCGTGGTCGTGGGCGTTGGGGGAGGAGGCGGTCATAGCGCTCAATTATCATGGCGACGCGGTTTTTGCTGGATAACCGGGGTGGGGTTGTTGGTTTTATTGAGAGGGCAGACGACGGTGCTTCGCGTTTTTACGGCTTTGCTTATCCTGCTGCTGATCACCGCGCTGGCGGTTTTTGGCGGGGCCTTGTGGTGGGTGCACGAACCGCTGACCCTGCGCACCGCAGCCGGCAGCGAGGTGATCGAACTTGAAATCGAACCCGGAAGCTCCGGCGACAAGGTGGCCGAAACCGTGGTGGCGAGTGGCGTGGCCACGCCCACGCTGCTGCTGCGCGCCTGGTTTCGCCTGTCCGGCCAGGCCAGAAACATCCGGGCCGGCAGCTACGAGCTGTCGGCGGGCACCACCCCGCGGACCTTGCTCAACATGCTGGTGCGCGGCGAAGAAACCGTGCGCAGCTTCACGCTGGTCGAAGGCTGGACCTTTGGTCAGGTGCGCGCAGCGCTGCAAAAGGCCGACCAGCTCACGCCGGACTCGGTCGGCCTTGCGCCACAAAGCATCATGGAAAAAATCGGCAAACCGGGCCTGCATCCGGAGGGCCGGTTCTTTCCGGACACCTACACCTATTCAAAAGGCAGCAGCGATCTGACCGTGTTGCGGCGCGCCGCGAGGGCGATGGACAAGCGGCTCGACGCCGCCTGGGCCCTGCGCGACCCGGCAACGCCGTTAAAGACGCCCGACCAGGCGCTGATTCTGGCGAGCATCGTCGAGAAAGAAACCGGCAAACCCACCGACCGGCGGCAAATTGGCGGCGTCTTCGTCAACCGGCTGCGCACCGGCATGCTGCTGCAAACCGATCCGACCGTGATCTACGGCATGGGCGAACGCTTTGACGGCAACCTGCGCAAGCGCGACCTGCAGCTCGACACGCCCTATAACACCTATACCCGGACAGGCCTGCCGCCCACGCCTATTGCAATGCCTGGCCGCGCCGCGCTGATGGCCGCCGTGCAGCCAGCCGAAACCAAAGCGCTTTATTTTGTGTCGCGCGGGGACGGCAGCAGTGAGTTCAGTGACAGCCTGGAGCTGCACAATCGGGCGGTCAACAAATACATACGCGGGAAATAAGCGCAGTTGCCGGTTCGCCTGCAGTCGGCAAGGTATTCAAAAAAACCAGTGAGTGAAATCGAACGCATGCAGGGGCTTTTCATCAGTTTCGAGGGCATTGACGGGGCCGGAAAATCCACCCATCTGGCGGCGCTGGCAAAAGACTTTCGGGCGCAGGGCCGCAGCGTCAGCCTGACGCGTGAACCGGGCGGCACGCCGCTGGCCGAAAAGCTCCGGCTGCTGCTGTTGAACGACGCGATGGACCCGCTGACCGAATCGCTGATCATCTTTGCGGCCCGGCGCGACCATGTTGCGAAGGTCATCGTGCCGGCGTTGCTGCGCGCCGAAGTGGTGTTGTGCGACCGCTTCACCGACGCCACCTTTGCCTATCAGGGCTACGGACGCGGCTTCGATTTGCGCGTGCTGGAGACCCTGGAAAAATGGGTGCAATCGGGCGAAGTCGGGCTGGTTGACCCGGCCGGCAACCGACCGATGCGACCGGAGGTCGAGACCGTGGTCGAACCGCACTTGACGCTGTGGTTCGATCTGCCGGCCGAAGAGGCGGCGCAGCGCCTGCAAAGTGCGCGAACCCCGGACCGTTTCGAAGCCGAGCCGCTGGAGTTTTTTCGCCGTGTCGTCCACGGTTACGCCGAGCGCCAACGCGGCCATTCCGAACGCTTCGTGCGGATCGACGCCGCGCAGCCCCGCGATGCGGTGTGGCAGAGCGTGCGTAGCGCTTGCGTTGCCAAGGGCTGGCTCGCATGAGCAGCGAGGTTGGCTCAGCGGCGGCGCCCTTTCAGGCCAAGGCACAAGCGCTGGCGCCGTGGCTGCAAAGCCAGCTAGAAAGCATGTTGACCCAGCGCGGTCATGCCTGGCTGCTGCATGGGCCGTCCGGGCTTGGGCAGTTTGAGCTGGCGCTGGCCTGCGCGCGTGCCTGGCTGTGCGAGAGTTCGACCGGGCAGGGCGCTTGCGGTCAGTGCGAAAGCTGTCACGCCATCGACGTGCATACCCACCCTGATCTCTGCGCGCTGTTGCCCGAAACGCTGGCACTTGACCTGGGCTATCCGCTGGATTCAAAAACCCAGGACGACCTGGACGTCAAGAAACGCAAGCCGAGCAAGGAAATCAAGGTCGATGCGGCGCGCGACATGGTGAGTTTTACGCAGTTCACCCGGTCGCGCGGCACAACCAAGGTGGTGGTGGTGTTTCCGGCCGAGCGCATGAACCAGATCACCTCCAACACCTTGCTGAAAACGCTGGAAGAGCCGCCCGGTGCGGTCAAGTTCATTTTGGCCACTGAAGCGGCGCACCAGCTTTTGCCGACCATCCGCAGCCGTTGCATCGCACACAGGCTGGTCTGGCCCGACTTCGGGCAGGCGCTGGCTTGGCTGCAGACGCAGACGGTTGCTTCAGTAGGTGGGGCCAAGGGGCAAACTGCGCCTGCGGCGGCGCATGCTGACCTGCAGACCGTTTTGGTTAGCGCCGGTGGCCGACCCGCCGATGCGCTGCAATGGCTGCAGGCGGCACCCGCTTCGGAGCTGGCCCAAGCCTGGGAGGCCTTGCCTGCCGCGATGCGCAGTGGCAACCCGGCAGCCCTGGCTGGATGGCCGCCGTCTGAGGCCATCGCAGCGCTGCAAAAGTTGTGTCACGACACGCTGGCTCTGCACATGGGTGCGTCACCGCGTTACTTCAGCAGAAAGGCCCTCGGCTCCCCGGACCAGGTCTTTACGGCGGGCTCGAACGGCCTGATTGCGCTGGCGGCCTGGTCGAAGGAACTGGCACACAGCGCATGCAGTGCCGAACACCCATACAACCCAGGCCTGATGATCGAGCATCTGGCAAGTCGGGCGTGTCTCGCTTTGATTACAAAATAGCGCCAACGCGCCCAGTAGCGGGCAGAAACGGGCACACAGCATGACCGGAGCTAGCTAAACTAGAACCATGAATCCTACTGTTGCCAAGCCTGTTGCTGTTGCTCCTCGCGCCAGCGTGATTCAACTGTCCATCCGCGAGAAGGCGGCGCTTTACGCCGCTTACATTCCGCTTTTCACTGGGGGTGGGATCTTTGTCCCCACGACACGCGACTACAACCTCGGCGACGACCTGTACGTGCTGCTGACGCTGCCCGATGACACCCAGCGTTATCCGGTAACCGGCAAGGTGGCCTGGGTCACGCCGGAAAAGAGCCCCGGCAATCGTTCGCAGGGCGTCGGTATTCGCTTTCCGATCGACGAAAAGTCGCGGCTTCTCAAGCTGAAAATCGAAGAGATCCTGGGCACCCAACTCGGCTCCGACCGACCGACGCAAACGATTTAACCCAACCCACCGGCCGTGCCGTTGGGTATGTCGATAAAAGCGGCATGCGCCCGGAGCGCCCACAATAGACTTGATGAATCAGCGCGTGTAGTGCTGGTGCTTGCCCGGTTAAGCACCAACGCAACCAGGGGCGCGAAGGCAAAGGACGCATGTTGATGTACACCGATTCCCATTGCCATCTTTCCTTTCCCCAGCTCACTGAGCGCCTCCCGGAAATCCGGAAAGCGATGGCCGATGCCGACGTGACCCGCGCGCTGTGCATCTGCACCACACTGGAAGAATTTGAAAGCGTGCACGCGTTGGCCTTGGGCTATGACAATTTCTGGTGCACCGTGGGCGTTCATCCCGACAACGAAGATGTCCTGGAGCCCTCGGTAGAGGATTTGCTGGCACATGCAGCGCTTGCGAAAGTCGTCGGAATCGGGGAAACCGGGCTCGATTATTTTCGCCTCGGCGAACGCACGGTCGCCGACATGGACTGGCAGCGCGAACGCTTCAAGGTGCACATCCGCGCAGCCCGGCTCTGCGCCAAGCCCCTCGTCATTCACACCCGAAGCGCGTCAGCCGACACGCTTGCCATATTGAGGGAAGAGGGCGCCGGCCAGGCTGGCGGCGGTGTAACTCCGCCGGAGGCAACCGGCGTTTTCCACTGTTTTACCGAAACGCTGGAGGTCGCACGGGCGGCCCTCGACCTCGGTTTTTATATCTCTTTTTCAGGAATTTTGACCTTCAAGACTGCGGGCGATCTGCGTGAGGTCGCCCGTTTTGTGCCGCTGGACCGCATGCTGATTGAGACCGACAGTCCTTATCTGGCTCCGGTGCCTTACCGTGGCAAGACCAATAATCCGTCCTATGTGCCGCTGGTAGCCAAGCAGATTGCCGAAATTCGAGGCGTGGCGGTGGCCCAAGTGGCTGCAGTAACAAGCCTCAACTTCGAGCGCTTGTTCCAAGGAGTTTCGGCGTGTACCGAAACCTCATAAATCACATTAAAATCACCGTTTATAGTCTTGTTTTTGCTGGATTTTCTTTAGCGTTTGCCGGCTCTTACGATGACTTTTTCAAGGCCATAAAGCGCGATGACGCCAAGGCGGTGTCGAGCCTTCTGGAACGCGGCTTCGATCCCAACACGGTTGACCCTGACGGCCAGCACGGCCTCTATCTGGCATTGCGGGAGCCTTCCCCCAAGGTGTCGCGTCTCCTGCTGGATGCGGCCAAGGTGGATGTGAACGCCCTGAATTCCAAAGGCGAGAGTCCATTGATGATTGCAGCGATTTCGGGTCAAAACGCTGCAGCGGAAAAGTTGGTGGGTCTTGGTGCCGACGTCAATAAAACTGGCTGGACCCCGCTGCATTACGCGGCGACGAGCGGAAATATCGCACTGATGACGCTCTTTCTTGAGCACCATGCCTACGTCGATGCCGAATCACCGAACGGTTCCACGCCGCTGATGATGGCTGCGATGTATGGCACCACGGCTGCCGTCCGCCTGTTGCTGTCAGAGGGTGCGGTGCCGACGCTGAAAAACCAGCAAGGATTGGCTGCAGTCGATTTTGCCCAAAGTGCCAACCGGGCCGATGTGTCAGAGCTGATCGCACAGGAAATACGCAAACAATCCGCGGCTGGTCGTTGATCGCAGAGACGAGACCGTGAAGCGTGCAACGACGCCCAGGAAACGCGGTCTGACCGCTTAGTCTTATTTATTTGCCAAAAGCGTGGCATTTACGCGCCTTGGAGGCGATCCCGATACGGCTGTTACGGGCTCACTGGGTTGTGTGCTCACTGGTGTTTTCTCAATACATCATTAGAATTCTACGATGTGTATTATGTTAACTAATAGGCTGGTGGATGGCTTCCGTCTGAGATGCTGTCCTAGGAAGTAGGCGAATGTCGGCACTTGCCGAGCCGCATGCGCCCAGGAAGTTGGCTTGCCAATCCGCCTTACTGAAACTTTAGGCCCGGACAGGCGTGCGGGTGGCGGGTTCCCGAACCGGAATGCTTGGCTCGGCAGGAGGTTCGTCTACCTCCGGCGGCGGCTCCTGCTCGGAGGGGGCTTCAATCGGCGGGACCTCCTTCGGCATGGGAACTCCGGGGCTCGGTGTTGGCACAGAGGAAAAGAATCGCCTGACTGGCATGCCGTGAGCCATGGATACTTCGGGAATCCCGTACAGGGTAATTGGTGCGATGACGGCCTCCACAGTCAAGCAGTCCCTTTGCCCGGTCGCGGCGATCGTTTCCTGAGCAAATGGCGAAGCAGTCCCATTGCTATTGCTCCTACCGCGACGCCGGCCAGCGCTGCCTGCTCCGGCCGGTCGGCGACAAATTGCTTTGCCCGTTCTGCCGCAGGTTTTCGACCCCGCACTCCCCCCGAGGGTCGGCCAACACGTCTTATGCTTACCGCCTGGTCGTCGTTTGTAACCGCCTCGCGTGCCGTTTGAAGCACCTCGTCCTGAAGGGAGCGATCAGCCGCATTCGGACCGAAGCCGACACCCGCAGGCTGAGAAAAAAATTTCGTCATGATCGGTTCTTTTCGGAATGGTGAAGGAATCGTGGGGATCAGTGGCGTCCGGGGGCGTCATTCTGCAACTTATGACTTTGTGCATTGCAGTACGTCACCAGCGCCTCGATTTCCGTAGATTTGTCAAAGACCGCGTCCACGCCCAATTGCGCGCAACGAATCCGCATCTCTTTGGTGGCGTAGTTGCTCAACACAACCATCTTCTGGACGCTACGCCGTCCTCTGCATGCCTCAAGTACGCCCAAGCCACTTCCACTCTTGAGAAAAAGATCAATGATGGCGAGGTCCCACAAATCTTCATGGCCTGTCAGCCACGCGGAGCCCTCTGCCTCCGACTCGGCCGTGCCGATGGTTTCGACCGGTGCGAGTTCTTCAAGAGTACTAATCAAATTCTCAAGAATAGTCGGATTATCCTCAACAAGGTAGGTGCGCATTTTGATGTCGTTGAGCCACATAGAGACGTCGAAAGCTCGCTATAGAAAGTTAGGGATCTGAAAGGTGTTCCTAAGTGTTGAATCTACGCGAACGGACTGCGTCGCCTGACGGCGAGTCTGTCGTGTACTCGTAGGACAAAACGCAGGGTCGGAAAGTATCCGCACCATCCGGGACAGCGCGAATTGGCCGCCGCACTCTCTGGTCCCGCCTGACCCGGTGGCATCGCGCAACACCAGTGGTCGGTGGTGTCCGACGTCAAGTCGCGGTACTGCTTACAGCAGTCGGCGCCAACGCTGAACCTGCTCGTTTTCATCGGCAGTCTATAGTTAAAGCAGGCTGTTGCTCTGCAAAAAATAAGCAAAAACAGGTGTAAAGACCGAGAAGGCGTTGGCTGATTCTGGTGCGCAGTTTGACTTCAGCGAAAGCCTTCCAGATACGCCTTGATCTGGCGCGCACGGTCTGGTGCCACCAAAGCCTCAAAGCCTCAAAGCCTCAAAGCGTCAAAGCCTTAATCCACGGCCCCACTCTGAAAGACATTGATGCCGCCACCCAAGCGCAAATCCAATGGTGCCAGCAAGACTCCTGATTTGCTGGTCGACAAGAAAAGCCAGCTGGCCCAGGATACCCAGGAAGTTGCAAGCGCCCTTACAACCAACCAGGGTCTTGAGATTCCCGATAACCACAATTCGTTGAAAGCAGGGCTGCGCGGGCCGACGCTTCTGGAAGACTTCATTCTCCGGGAAAAGATTACGCATTTTGACCACGAGCGTATTCCGGAGCGTGAGGTCCATGCCCGAGGGTCAGGCGCTCATGGATATTTCAAGGTTTACAAATCGCAGGTGCAGTTCACCAGCGCCGGATTTTTGCAAGACCCTGAAATCGAGACGCCAGTGTTTGTGCGCTTTTCCACCGTCGCCGGATCGACCGGGTCAGCCGATACGGTGCGGGATGTGCGGGGCTTCGCCGTGAAGTTTTACACCCAACAAGGCAACTACGACTTGGTGGGCAACAACATTCCGGTGTTTTTCATTCAAGACGCGATCAAGTTTCCGGATTTGATTCACGCGGTGAAACCGGAACCCCATCACGGCATGCCGCAAGCTGCCAGTGCACACGACACGATCTGGGATTTCGCGTCGCTGATGCCCGAATCAACGCACATGCTGATGTGGGTAATGTCGGATCGCGCGATACCGCGCAGTCTGCGGATGATGGAGGGCTTTGGAGTCCACACCTTCCGTTTTGTCAACGCCGGCGGCGACAGCCACTTTGTCAAGTTTCACTGGAAGCCGAAACTCGGCGTACATGCTCTGGCATGGGACGAAGCGCAAAAAATCGCCGGCAAAGATTCTGATTTCCATCGCCGGGACTTGTGGGAAGCCATAGAGAACGGCAGTTTTCCAGAATGGGAGTTGGGTGTACAAATTGTCGATGCCGGTAAAGAAGGCGACCTTGGTTTCGACATCCTTGACCCCACCAAACTTATTCCGGAATCGCAGGTGCCGGTGCAGATCATCGGGAAGATGGTGCTCAACCGCAACCCGGACAACTTTTTTGCGGAGACCGAGCAGGTCGCCTTCCACCCGGGGCATCTGGTTCCGGGAATAGACTTTTCAAACGACCCACTGCTGCAGGGGCGATTGTTTTCCTACACCGACACGCAGCTTTCTCGTCTCGGTAGCGCGAACTTTCATGAGATCCCGATCAATCGGGCCGTTTGCCCGATGCACAACTTTCAGCGCGACGGCATCGGTCGGCAAACGATCAACAAGGGTCGCGCTGCCTACGAGCCAAACACACTTGGAAACGGTACCGAACTGCGAATAGATGGCGCGGCCCAGGGTTTTCAGTCGTTTGAGGAAGTGATCGAGACGCCGAAAGTGCGCAGGCGCAGCCCCTCATTCAACGATCACTTTTCTCAGGCCATGCTGTTCTGGAATAGTCAGAGTCTGGTTGAAAAAGACCATATCGTGGCGGCGTTCCGCTTTGAGTTGTCCAAGGTGGAGCTGCCTGAAATTCGACAGCGTGTTGTCGACAACCTTGCCCACGTCGATTCAAGGCTGGCGGCTCGCGTTGCCGCGCCTTTGGGCATTGGCGCGCCGGACGCGCGGGCCGCAGCAGGACGTTTGGGGTTTCGGGACTACCGCATTAGCAACAAGGTCGAGGAAGACCCGGCGCTTCGCATGGTCGGGCGCGCCGGTTCGGGTATCAAAACGCGCAAGGTGGCGATTCTGGTGGCCGATGGCATCGACTACCCCAGCTTCAAGCGCGTGCAGAACGACCTTGTCGATGCGGGTGCCGTGTGCAAACTCGTTGGCGCCCAACTCGGCGGCGTGAGCACCCTTGGGGGACGGCAGCTTGCGGTTGATTGCACTTTGACGACCATGCCGTCGGTGATGTTTGATGCCGTGTTGATACCGGGCGGCGCGGATTCCATCGCAGCGCTCTGCAGCTTGGGTGATGCGGTGCATTTCGTGCTGGAGGCGTACAAACACGGAAAGGCGATTTGCGCAATCAACGAAGGTGCCCAGTTGCTCGCCACGTTGGGGTTCAGCCCCGGCAAGAGCTCCGATTTGACGCACATTCCAACTGCCGGAGTCTTGCTGGCAGACTCGCGCCGTTCTGCAGAAGGTGAACTTTCCACAGAATTCATTGGCGCCATCGCGCAGCACCGGCACTGGGAGCGAACTAATCTGGAGGCGATCCCGGCT
>JAJAYS010000266.1 GCA_026786065.1 Polaromonas sp. | reverse complement strand
CCTTTAAGGGTTGGCATCGGCCAGCGTGTCTCTGACTGGAAAACCTGCGTCGGCAGCGCGCTCGGGTCAGGTGCTTTGAGCAGGTCCACCACCTTGATCTCGCGCACCGCCGGGTTGAGCACCGCGCCTTTGCCTGCGGCGATGCCGGCGCCGCTGCCGTGGGCGGGGTTGTCGGCGTGCGCCAGGCCTTCAATCACTTCGGTCTACGAAAAAGAGAGCTGCAAGCGCCCGTTATGCATGGCCAAACGGTCTGTTTGCATTAAAACTTTTCATCCCCCCGATGTTTTTTCCGACGACAGCCCGGCAACCCTCAGCTTGCTGGCCCCGCGCCTTGGCGCCGGGTCGAAGCGGTTTTATTTGACGTCGCGCCTGGCGCTTTTCGGCCGGAATGCGGCGCAAATCGCGTCGTCGGTTTCAATGTACGGACCGTCTATCAGGTCGATGCAATAGGGCACCGCGGCAAAGATGCCCGCCACCACCACATCGCCGGCTTCGGTTTTTACCCCTTCCAGCGTCTCCCGTATTGATTTGGGCTGACCGGGCAGGTTCATGATGAGACTTTTTCCACGAACCACCGCGCACTGTCTGGACAGAATCGCGGTGGGGACGAAGCGCAGGCTAATTTGCCGCATCTGCTCGCCGAAACCGGGCATCAGCTTGTGCGCGACGGCCAGCGTGGCTTCAGGTGTCACGTCGCGCAGCGCCGGACCGGTGCCGCCGGTGGTCAGCACCAGCGCGCAGCCGGCCTCGACCAGTTCGATTAGTGCGGCGCTGATGCGGTCCTGTTCGTCGGGAATGAGGCGTTCGTCGAAGGTCAGCGGGTTGCGTACCGCGCGGCCCAGCCACTCCTTCAGCGCAGGCAGGCCCTGATCGACATAGACGCCGCTGGATGCCCGGTCGCTGACCGACACCAGGCCGATGCGCACTGGCTCGAAGGTGCCGGCCGGCTCCGTCATGACTCGTTGCCCTGGCCGGACGGCTGGCTGGCGCTGTCGGCCTCGATCTTCATGGCCTGCCGCACCATCTGGAAAATTTCGCGGTACGACTTGCCGTGGCGCGGTGCGGCGCCGGGCTTCTCGGGCACTGCGTCCTTGCGCGCCTGGCGGACCATTGCACGCAACTGCTGCGAGTCGGTGGCTGGGTAGCCGGTGAGCCAGTCGCCCAGGGCCTCGTCCGAGGCGATCAGCTTGTCGCGCCACTGTTCGGCCAGGTGCAGTTGCATTGTCAACTGGGCAGAGCCGCCTGTTTGTTCGGCGATGGCGTCCCGGATCGGGTCGGCGTCCAGTGGACGCATCAGTTTGCCGATGAACTGCATCTGGCGGCGACGGCCTTCAAAGCTGGTGATTTTTTTGGCGTCGGCAATGGCGGTCAGCAGTTTGTCGGGCAAATCGAGCCGGGCCATCAGGTCGGCGCGCAGCGTCAGCAGGGCTTCGCCGAGAAGCTGTTTTTCGTCCGCCTCGGCCTTCAGCTGGGTTTTGCTGGGCGGGCCGACTTCTTCGAGCGCGATCTCTTCGGGTTTGACGAAGCGGCCGTTGGACCAGTAGCCTTTTTGCGGCTTGCCGGACCTGGCGGCGGGGGCGGCGCTCCGAATGGCGGAGCCCTTGTTGATGGGGGTGTTCATGGCAGTCAGTATCATAGCTACCCATATGCCTGATAAGACTCCAAACCACGCCGCACCGTCGGCCGCGCCAAGCGCCGTCCGCCCCGTACCCGAATCCGGATTCAGCTACGCCAGAGGGTTTTTTGAAGAGCTGGTCGATAGCGCGCTGGCCCATGCAAAAAAAATCGGCGCGACCGACGCGGCAGCCGAGGCCTCCGAGGGCTGCGGCCTGTCGGTCAGTGTGCGCAAGGGCGAGCTTGAAAACGTCGAACGCAACCGCGACAAGTCGCTGGGCATCACCGTATATGTCGGCAAAAAACGCGGCAACGCGGCGACCAGCGACTTCTCTGGCGCTGCGATCGCGCAAACCGTGCAAGCGGCTTTCGACATTGCGCGTTTTACCGCCGACGACGAAACCTCGGGCCTGCCGGACGAGCGCGACATTGCCCGCGAGCACCGCGAGCTCGACCTGTTTCACCCGTGGGCCATTGACTCCGAAGGCGCGGCGCAGCTGGCGCTGCAATGCGAGGCCGCCGCGCTGGAAACCAGTCGCCTGATCACCAACAGCGAAGGGGCGGGCGTCTCGGCGCAGCAAAGCCACTTTTTCAGTGCCCACACCCAGGGTTTTCGCGGCGGTTACGCCAGCTCACGGCACAGCATTTCGGTGGCGCCTATCGCCGGCAAAGGCAATCAGATGCAGCGCGACGCCTGGTACAGCTCGATGCGGGACGCCTCCGAGTTGTCGCGTCCGGAGGCCGTCGGCCGTTACGCAGCCGAGCGTGCGCTGGCCCGGCTGAAGGGCCGCAAGATACCGACCACCCAATGCCCGGTGCTGTTCGAATCGCCACTGGCGGCCGGGCTGCTCGGCGGCTTCGTGCAGGCCGTAAGCGGCGGTGCCCTGTACCGCAAGAGCACCTTCCTGCTCGACAGCCTGGGCAAGCCGGCATTTCCAGCGCACATCGACGTCAGCGAAGACCCGTTCGTCCGCAAAGGCAAGGGCAGTGCGCCCTTCGACGAAGAAGGCGTCAAGACCAGCGCGCGCCAGGTGGTCGAGGCAGGCAGGGTCCAGGGTTATTTTCTGAGCACCTACTCGGCGCGCAAGCTCGGCATGCGCACCACCGGCAACGCCGGCGGCTCGCACAACCTGGTGCTGACAAGCCGGCGCACCCGCGCCGGAGACGACCTCGACGCCATGCTGCGCAAGCTCGGACGTGGCCTGTTCGTCACCGAACTGATGGGCCAGGGGGTGAACTACGTAACCGGTGACTATTCACGGGGTGCTTCAGGTTTCTGGGTCGAAAACGGCCGGATCGCCTTCCCGGTCGAAGAAATCACAATTGCCGGTAACCTCAAAACCATGCTGATGGGCATTGAGGCGGTGGGCAGCGACACCTACACCTACGGCTCCAAGACGGTGGGCTCGATGCTGGTGAACCGGATGAAGGTGGCCGGGAGCTGAAGCCACGCAGGTCGGGCCCGGCTGGCACAGGTCGAAAGCCTCCGTTCTGCTGAAGCTGCCGGCACCTGTTACCGCGCCAGCGCTTTCGGCTGCCTGGGCCGGCAAAGCGCCGAAGTTTTCCGGACGGACCGGACCGAGGGAAAAAGCGCTCCCTCGGAGGGGGCAGCAGCGAACTACACGCAGTGGGGAATGTGGGGGACTAAGGCGCGAGGGCGGCTTTGACGGCCGCCGAAACCTGACCCATGTCCGCCTTGCCTGTGAGTTTGGCCTTGACTGCAGCCATCACTTTGCCCATGTCGCCGGGGCCGCTGGCGCCGAGCGCCGCCACGATGGCCTGCACTTCAGCCTGGACTTCCGATACGCTCAGGCGGGCCGGCAAGTAGGCCTGCAGCACGACCAGCTCGGCCGCTTCCTTGTCGACCAGGTCCTTGCGTTCGGCCTTTTGAAAAGCCTCGATCGAGTCCTTGCGCTGCTTGATGAGCTTGTCCACTATGGCGACCACCGCCACGTCGTCAAGCTGGATGCGCTCATCGACCTCTTTTTGCTTGATGGCCGCCAGCAGCAGCCGGATGGTGCCCAGCCGCTCGCTGTCTCTTGCGCGCATCGCGCTTTTCATGTCTTCGGTGATCTGGTCTTTGAGGGGCATTGAAAACTCCAAAGTTGCAGGTGAATCGGGCGCCGCTACCGGTCAAGAATGCAAAAAGCCCGCCGGAGCGTCCTCGTGCGGGCTTGTCGGGTGTGCCGTGAGGCAGCGCCAGCGAAGTCGGTTTGGCTTTAGAAAAGCTTTTTAGGAAGCTGCATCGAACGGATGCGCTTGTAGTTGCGCTTGACGGCGGCGGCTTTTTTGCGCTTGCGCTCGGCCGTTGGCTTTTCGTAGAATTCGCGCGCGCGGAGGTCAGTCAACAGGCCGAGCTTTTCAATGGTGCGCTTGAAACGGCGAAGGGCCACGTCGAACGGCTCGTTGTCTTTTACACGAATGGTGGTCATTAAAAAGTGAATCCAAAAATAGTGCGGCTTGTCGGCAATCTGATCAGGATCGCGCAGGACGCGGGTTTGCTAGCAAAGCCTCGGATTATATAGGCTGGCAAGGCGGCTTTGGACGCAGCGGCAGGGCGGGGCGCTTGTACGCCTGGCTGCCAGGCCGAAGTTTCGCAAGGGGCGCGGGCATGGTCACGCGCCTGTCACTGTCTCTGGATATGGTGTGGGCAGACGCGACCGACCCCAAAACAAAACCAGCGTCCCGGGGGACCGACAGGTTCACACTTCACATTCAAGGATTCTTCATGCGCCAATTTTTCCCTGCCTTGCTGGTGGCTGCCAGCGCCGCCTTGTGTACTGGATTCGCGTCGGCCGACAACGGCGACAACCACGACAACCACGACGCCCACCGGACCGAGGCCGGCCACCGTGCCGGCATCCAGCTCGGCCAGCGGCCTTTCTTCCTGGTCGATGACATGGCCGAAAGCCCGCTGAAGGAGCAACTGCAGGCCTGCACCCAGCGCAGCAGTGCAAGCTTTCAGCGTACCGATTTTTCGATCGGCCATCGCGGTGCGGCGCTGCAGTTCCCCGAGCACACCAAAGAGTCCTACACCGCAGCGGCCCGCCAGGGCGCCGGCATTGTCGAGTGCGACGTGACCTTCACCAAAGACAAACAGCTGGTCTGCCGCCATGCGCAAAACGACCTGCACACCACTACCAATATTTTGGTGGTTCCTGAACTGGCGGCCAAATGCACCAAGCCGTTTACACCGGCCCAGTTTGACGGCAATGGCAAGTTCATGACGCCGGCCAGCGCCGAATGCCGCTCCAGCGACATTACGCTGGCCGAGTTCAAGACGCTGCGCGGCAAGATGGATGCGTCGAACCCGCGCGCCTTGACTCCGGCGGAGTTTCTCGGCGGCACCGCGAGCTTTCGCACCGATTTGTATTCAGGTCCGACCAGCGGCACGCTGATGACGCACAAAGAGAGCATTGAGCTGTTCAAGCGGCTTGGCGTGAAGATGACGCCCGAACTGAAAAGCGCCAGCGTGAAAATGCCCTTCGACGGCTTTACCCAGCAGGCCTATGCGCAAAAAATGATCGACGAATACAAGCAGGCCGGCGTGCCTGCCCGGCGTGTCTGGCCGCAGTCCTTCGACAAGGCCGACGTGCTGTACTGGATCGCCAATGAGCCGGCTTTCGGCAAGCAAGCGGTGTACCTGGACGACGCCGCGGCCGTGAAAGACCTGCCGACTGCGGCCGAGCTGATCGGCTACAAGGCGCAGGGCATCAACATCGTTGCGCCGCCGATCTTTGCGCTGCTGACGGTAGACAGCCGCGGCAACATCGTGCCGTCGCGTTATGCGGCAGACGCCAAAGCCGCCAGGCTGGACATCATCACCTGGTCGCTCGAACGCTCGGGCATTCTGGCCGACGGCAACAACGGGTTTTACTTCCAGAGCTTTGATTCGGCCATCAAGCGCGAAGGCGACGTCATGACCGTGCTCGATGTGTTGAACAAGCAGGTCGGCATCATCGGCATCTTCTCCGACTGGCCAGCCACCGTGACCTTCTACGCCAACTGCGTCGGGCGCAAGTAAGCACAGCAGCTGGCGTCAGCGCTGGTGCGCTGCCGCCAGGGCGCCGGCACACGCGAAAGCCGACGCCCAGGCCCACTGGAAGTTGTAGCCACCCAGCCAACCGGTCACATCGACCACCTCGCCGATGAAGTACAGGCCGGGCACGGCCGACTCCATCGTTTGCGACGACAGATCCCGCGTGTCGATGCCGCCGGCGGTGACCTCGGCTTTTCGGTAGCCTTCGCTGCCAGTTGGCGTGATCTGCCAGTCCGACAGGCGCTGGGCCAGCGCCTGCAGTGCCTTGTCGGTGGCTTCGCTGATCGGGCGCTGAAGCGCTGCGTCGCTTGCGACCCAGGCGTCGGCGAGGCGGCTCGGCACCACGCTCGCCAGCTCGTTGGCGATGCGCTTTTTCGAGGTGGCTTTGGCACGCAGCAGCTTGGCTGGCAGGTCTTCCCCGGGTGCCAGATCGATGCGCACGCTCTGGCCTTCGCGCCAGTAGCTTGATATTTGCAGCACCGCCGGGCCGCTGAGGCCGCGGTGGGTGAACAGCAGGTCCTCGGCGAAAGTCACCGCATTTCTCTGCTGCTTGGGTGTGGCGGCTACCGGATTGGTGCGCAGCAGTACCGGCAGCGCCAAGCCGGCGAGTTCAGCGAACGGCGCCCAGTCGGCGCCGTCGAAGGTCAGCGGCACCAGGGCGGCACGCGGCTCCACCACCCGCAGGCCGAAGTCTTTGGCCAAGCGGTAGCCAAAATCGGTTGCGCCGATCTTGGGAATGGACAGACCGCCGGTCGCAATCACCAGTTGCGCGGTTTCGACCCGACCCCTGTCGCTATCTATTTGATAGCTGCTAAAGCCCGATTTTACTGGGCTATCAGCCGATTTGACAATATTTTTTATGCTGCAGGGCTGCCAGCGTGTCACCTGACCGGCGGCGCATTCGGCGAGCAGCATCGCGATCACATCTTCGGCCGAGCGGTCGCAGAAAAGCTGCCCCTTGTGTTTTTCGTGGAAGGCGATGCCGTGGCGGCTGAGCAGCGCGATGAAGTCTTGCGGCGTGTAGCGCGACAGCGCCGAACGGCAAAAGTGCGGGTTCTCTCCGAGAAAGTGCGCAGGCAGCACCTCGCGGTTGGTGAAGTTGCAGCGCCCGCCGCCCGAAATGCGGATTTTCTCGGCCACCTTTTCGCTGTGATCGATCAGCAAAACCTTCAGGCCGCGCTGGCCTGCCAGGCCGGCGCAGAACAGCCCCGCGGCACCGCCGCCGATGACCACGGCATCGAATTTCTCAATCAAGCTGGTCTCCAGACCAATAGAAACGGGCGAAGCTACTGAAATCGTAGCGGGTGACGGACAGGCGGAGGCGCATGGCACACGGCAGTTTAATGGCCGGCGGCTTGGCCGAAGTGCGGCAAAGGTGCGCCGTGCCAGGGGTTGG
>JAJAYS010000265.1 GCA_026786065.1 Polaromonas sp. | reverse complement strand
GTCCGACCATCTGGTCGCGGTGCGTGAGCCCGCCGACCGTGCGGTCGCCAATGGTGATCAAAAAGCGCTTGGAGGCAACGCTCGGATGGCTCAGCACGGCAATGCAGGCTTTTTGCAGATCGACGCCGGTCAGGTCGAGCGGCTGGATTTCGGTCTGGATGCTGCGCACATCGCGGTGCATCTTGGGCGGCTTGCCGAGCAGCACGCTCATCGGCATGTCCACCGGGATGGAGGCGGGGAGACCCTCACCCCTGCCCTCTCCCAATATGGGAAAGAGTGATTCAGCAGGCGGGGGTGGGCGAGTTTTACCCTGTGCGATAGCGAATAAGTTTGGATCTTGCGATTCGCTCCCTCGCTCCTCTGGGAAGAGGCTTGGCCGGTCTTGCGCCTGCCTGTCCTGAGCCTTGTCGAAGGGTCGAAGGGGGGCAAGGGGCTGGTCGCTGACCACCAGTTGCGGCTCCTCGGTTGCCACGCCCACCACCGCGAACGGGCAACGCTCGCGCTCGCAGATGGCGCGAAACAGCGCCAGCGCCTGCGGCGCGATCGCCAGCACGTAGCGCTCCTGGCTTTCGTTGCTCCAGATTTCCTTGGGCGAAAGCCCGCTCTCTTCAAGTGGCACGGCTGACAGGTCAAAGCGCGCACCGCGCCCGGCGTCGTTGACCAGTTCGGGAAAGGCGTTGGACAGCCCGCCAGCGCCGACATCGTGGATTGCCAGGATCGGATTGCCGCTGCCAGCCGGGCCTCTTTCGTGGCTCCAGAGCGCGCAGCGGTTGATCACCTCCTGCGCACGGCGCTCGATCTCCGGGTTGCCGCGCTGCACCGAGTCGAAGTCGAGCTGGGCCGCATTGGCGCCGGCCGCCATCGAACTGGCCGCGCTGCCGCCCATGCCGATGCGCATGCCCGGACCGCCGAGCTGGATCAGGAGCGTACCAGCGGGAAACCGTACTTTTTTTGCCAGGTCGGCGGCAATCGTGCCGACGCCCCCGGCAATCATGATGGGCTTGTGGTAGCCCCAGCGCTGGCCACCGGCCGTTTGCTCGTACTCGCGGAAATAGCCGGCGAGATTTGGACGGCCAAATTCGTTATTGAAGGCTGCGGCGCCCAGCGGACCTTCGGTCATGATTTGCAGCGGACTGGCAATGTGTCCGGGCTTGCCACCCGCCTCGTCGGACCAGCCGCCCCAGAGTTTGGACACGGTAAATCCGCCGAGCCCGGCTTTCGGGCGCGAGCCCCGGCCGGTCGCGCCCTCGTCGCGAATCTCGCCGCCGGCACCGGTCGAGGCGCCGGGGAACGGCGAGATCGCCGTAGGATGGTTGTGGGTCTCGACCTTCATCAGGATGTGGACCTTCGCCGCCTCCGAGTCGCTATAGACTTGATAGCTGTTTAAGCCCGTATTGTTCGGGTTTAAGACGTTTTTTGCGTAGAAAACTGGCCGCACAGAGCCTTCCATGATCGACGCGTTGTCGGCATAGGCCACGACCGTATGCTGCGGGTTCAGCCGCTCGGTGTTGCGGATCATCGCAAACAGGCTGAGCGGCTGCGGCACGCCGTCTATGGTGAAGTCGGCGTTGAAGATCTTGTGCCGGCAATGCTCGCTGTTGGCCTGCGCGAACATCATCAGCTCAACATCGGTCGGGTTGCGCCCCAATTGTGTGAAGGCGGCTGCCAGATAGTCGATTTCATCAGCAGCCAGCGCCAGGCCGAATTCGCTGTTGGCCTGCTCCAGCGCCGCATTGCCGCCGCTCAGCACCGCAATGGTTCTCAAAGGCTCGCCCTGCAGTTCCGAGAACAGCCCGGCCGCGTTGGCGCGCCCGGCCATCACGCTTTCGGTCATGCGGTCGTGCAGCAGCGCCGCGATCAGTTCGCGCTGGCTCTGGTCCAGCGATTTTTTGCCGAACAGCCCGCCTTTGAGCGCCACCCGGTATTCGGTGATGCGCTCAATGCGTTTGACGGCCAGGCCGCAGTTGTGCGCAATGTCGGTCGCCTTGGAGGCCCACGGCGAGACCGTGCCAAAACGCGGCGTCACGACGAACAGCGCGCTTTCGGCCGACCCCTCAACGGCCGGCTCACCGTACTGCAGCAGCGCGCCGATCTGCGCCTTGACCGCATCGGACGGCGGCTGGGCGGTGGCGACCAGGTGAACGTAGCGCGCGCTGACGCCGGAAATTCCGGCATGCACCGCCTGCAGCCGGGGCAACAGTTGCCGGACGCGGAAATCGGTCAGCGCATTGATGCCGGGCGCTTCGCCCTCAAACGTCGTCAGGTGAAGCTTCACGGTGGCGCGGCCTTGTGGTGGTGGGTGAGACAGTCGGCACTCGGGCCGCCAGCAGGGAGAGAGCGAGAGCGCGCGCGCGAGAACGAGAAAGAGCGCGAGCGAGAGGGGGGTGCGCCCATCGCCGGGCGACTCGAAACCGATTTTATCAGCGCGGTTTCCATCAAGGGAGACCCCGGCGCGCGCCGACACGGCGCGGATGGCGATGGGATAATCGCCGCATGAGCATCACATTCAAAGACGCTGCGGGCATCGAAGGCATGCGCGTCGCAGGAAGGCTGGCCTCCGAGGTGCTGGATTACCTGACACCGTTCATCAGGCCTGGCCTGACGACCAACGAAATCGACCGTCTGGCGCACGACTACATGACCCAGGTGCAGGGCACCATTCCCGCCACACTGGGCTACCAGCCGCCCGGCTATTCGGCCTACCCGAAATCGCTGTGTACCTCGGTCAATAACCAGGTGTGTCACGGCATCCCGAACGACAAGCCGCTGCGCAAGGGCGACATCGTCAACGTGGACGTCACGGTCATCAAGGACGGCTGGCACGGCGACACCAGCCGGATGTACCTCGTCGGCGAGGCGTCGATCGCCGCGCGCCGGCTGTGCCAGGTCACCTACGAGGCCATGTGGCAGGGCATCATGCGGGTCAAACCCGGCGCCCGTCTGGGCGACCTCGGCGCGGCGATTCAGGCCTTTGCCGAAAAGCAGGGCTTTTCGGTGGTGCGCGAGTTTTGCGGCCACGGCGTCGGCAGGCGCTTTCACGAGGAGCCGCAGGTGCTGCATTACGGCCGCGCCGGCACGCTTGAAGAACTCAAACCGGGCATGACCTTCACGATCGAGCCAATGATCAACGCCGGCAAACGCGACATAAAAGACGGCCCTGAAAAAGACGGCTGGAGCATCGTCACCCGCGACCATTCGCTGTCGGCGCAGTGGGAGCACACCGTGCTGGTAACCGAAACCGGCTACGAGGTGCTGACCGTGTCCGCCAGCAGTCCGGCGGTTCCGGCCTTCGTCGCCGATTTCGCGGCAGCGCAAGGGGCGAGCCTGGTCGCGTCCGCCGCCGCCGGCGCCTGAACGCCCGCCGGTCCTTCACTTGAGCATCGTTGCCGCTCCGGCCGAGTCCGCTCCGGCCCAGATTCGCGACGCCTATCGGGCCGGCAAGAATGCCATATTGGCGTTGCTGCAGGCCAGGGGTCCGTCGTCACGCGGCATTCAAAGCCTGCTGCAGCGGCTGGCCCGCAATGCCGACGCTACGCTGCAACTGTTGTGGCAGAACGCCGGCTTTTCCAGCAGCACCTGCTTGATCGCGGTCGGCGGCTATGGCCGGGGCGAGCTGTTTCCGCATTCGGACGTGGACGTGCTGCTGCTGTTGCCCGACGACGCGAACGCCGAGGCCGACGCCCAACTCAAGGAGCGCATCGAACGCTTCATAGGTCACTGCTGGGACAGCGGGCTGGAAATCGGCTCCAGCGTGCGCAGTGCCGCGCAGTGCGTCGAAGAAGCGGCACGCGACGTCACCGTGCAAACCTCGTTGCTCGAAGCCCGGCTGGTTTGCGGTTCACGCCGGCATTTCGCGGGCCTGCAGAGCCAGCTCGACGCGCTGCTGGACCCGCAGGCGTTTTTTATCGCCAAAACCCTGGAGCTGCGCCAGCGCCACAGCAAGTTTGAGAACACACCCTATTCGCTCGAGCCGAACTGCAAGGAATCGCCCGGCGGCCTGCGCGATCTGCAAGTAATTTTGTGGGTGGCCCGCGCCGCCGGCCTCGGAAAGTCGTGGGACGAACTGGCGCGCAACGGCCTGGCAACCGCCTTCGAGGTGCGCCAGATCAAGGCCAACGAGTCGCTGCTGAGTCTGGTGCGTGCGCGCTTGCACGTCGTGGCCGGCCGACGCGAGGACCGGCTGGTCTTCGACCTGCAAACCGCCGTCGCCAGTTCGTTCGGCTATGTAGCCACGCCGACACCCGCCGCTTTGCGCGATGGGCCGCAGCCTCAAAGGGCCAGCCCGTCACGAAGCAGTGCGGCGCCAGCAAAGCCCTTCGTCCGCCCGAGCGAGCAACTGATGCGCCGCTACTACTGGGCGGCCAAGGCGGTCACGCAACTCAACCAGATCCTGCTGCTGAACATCGAGGAGCGGCTGACGCCCAACCCGTATCCGGTGCGCCGCATCGACGACGACTTCTCGGACAAGGGCGGACTGCTCGACGTGATCGGCGACGACCTCTACCTGCGCAATCCGCAGGCCATTTTGAAAACCTTTCTGGTCTATGAATCGGCCCCCGGCATACGCGGGCTGTCGGCGCGCACGCTGCGGGCGCTGTACAACGCACGCGGCGTAATGAACGCCGGTTTTCGCAGCGACCCGGTCAACCGCCAGACGTTTTTGCGCATCCTGCAGCAGCCCGAAGGCCTGACGCACGCGATGCGCCTGATGAACCAGACTTCGGTGCTGGGCCGTTATCTGTGGGTGTTCCGCAAGATCGTCGGGCAGATGCAGCACGACCTGTTTCATGTTTACACGGTCGATCAGCACATCCTGATGGTGCTGCGCAACGTCAGGCGGTTTTTCGTCGCCAACCATTCGCACGAATACCCGATGTGCTCGCAGCTTGCGGCCGGCTGGGACAAGCCGTGGATTCTGTACATCGCCGCGCTGTTTCACGACATTGCCAAAGGCCGGGGCGGCGACCATTCGGAGCTCGGCTGTCACGATGTGCGGGTGTTTTGCCGGCAGCACGGCATTGCCCGCGAAGACTCCCGGCTGATCGAATTTCTGGTGCGCGAGCATCTGCGCATGAGCCGCATCGCGCAAAAAGAAGATCTGACCGATCCGCAGACGATTGCCGCGTTCGCGCGCTACGTTGGCAACGAGCGCAATCTCACCGCGCTGTATCTGTTGACGGTAGCCGACATTCGCGGCACCAGCCCGAAGGTCTGGAACGCCTGGAAAGGCAAGCTGCTCGAAGACCTCTACCGCTACACGCTGCGCGTGCTTGGCGGCCGGGCACCCGACGCCGACGCGGAGGTTGAATCGCGAAAACGCGACGCACTGACCCTGCTGGCGTTGCATGCCGAGCCGTTCGAGTCGCAGCGGGCGCTGTGGAACACGCTGGATGTCAGCTACTTCATGCGCCACGAGGCCGCCGACATCGCCTGGCACGCGCGCCAGCTGGCGCGCCATGTCGGCAAGATCAAAGGCGCGGTGGTGCGCGGGCGCGCGTCGCTGGCCGGCGAGGGCATGCAGGTGCTGGTGTATGCGCTCGACACGCCGGATCTGTTTGCGCGCATCTGCGGCTACTTCGACCAGGCCGGCTTCAGCATCCTGGACGCCAAAGTGCATACCGCCAGGAACGGTTATGCGCTGGACACCTTCCAGGTCGTGAGCCCCGACCTCAGCGAGCATTACCGCGAACTCGCCGCGATGGTCGAGGCCGACCTGGCGCGCACCATAGACCAGATGGGACCGCTGCCGCCGCCCGGCAAAGGCCGGGTTTCGCGGCGCGTCAAGAGCTTTCCGATCGCCCCAAGGGTCGATCTGCAGCCAGACGAAAAAGGCCAGCGCTGGCTGCTGACGGTCTCGGCCAGCGACCGTCATGGCCTGCTCTATCTGATTGCCGGCATCCTGGCGCGGCACCGCATCAACCTGCAACTGGCCAAGATCACCACGCTGGGCGAGCGTGTCGAAGACACCTTTTTGATTGACGGCCCGGAACTGCAGCAAAACCGGGCGCAGATTGCGATTGAAACCGAGCTGCTTGACGCGCTCAAAGCTTGAGCGAACCCGGCGGCGCGGCGGCCCGCACTGGGTGGGCATGGGCTCAGCCACCGGTGGCCAGCCCGGCCAGCCTCAGGACGCGTAGCCCCGTCGGTACCGATGCACCTGGCCCTTGTAGGCCACGCCGTCGGGCAAGGCGAGCACCCGGCTGCGGCTGTGGGTGTAGCCAAGCAGATCCATCTTGCGGCTGAAGCTTGCCTGGTTGCCGCGATCCGGATCGACGATGACGATCTCGGCCTGCGGCTGCGCATGCAGGTCGATGAACTGCGAAAGCAGATCGGGCTGGGCCCGGTCGTACAACACATCACTGCCGATGATCAGGTCGAAACGGCCGAGCAGTGGACTGAGGCCCGACCAGTTTGCCGCCTGGTATTTCATCGCCGGCAACAGGTTGATGCGCAGGTTTTCTTCGAGGAACTGCGCGCACAGCGGATGGCCGTCGCTGGCAGTGATGTCGGCGCCGCGCCGGTGAACCACCAGGCTGGCCAGCGCCAGGCCGCAACCGACTTCCAGAATGCGTTTGCTGCCCAACTCGAAATTCGCCATCAGGCCGGCCAGCACCTGGCCGGAGGGCCACAGCAAACCGAACAGCGGCCATGCCGCGGGCGGTATGCCTGCGCGCTCGGCCGAGCCGTCGGGGTCGTGGTATTCATTGCGGCCCAGCAGCGTGCACAAATGCAGCGCTGCCCCGCTGACCTGCACGGTTTCGAGCTTGGTGCGGTAACCGCAGGCCGGCAGCTTGACCTGCTCAGTCGTCAAGCGGGTCCATACCGGGAAACAGCACGCTGGTGAACCCGAACTGCGAAAAATCGCGGATACGCATCGGGTACAGCTTGCCGATCAGGTGGTCGCACTCGTGCTGCACCACGCGCGCATGGAAGCCCTCTACGCTGCGGTCTATCGGGTCGCCGTACTGGTCAAAGCCGGTGTAGTGGATGCGCAAAAAACGCGGCACCTGCCCGCGCAGCCCAGGCACCGACAAGCAGCCTTCCCAGTCGGTTTCTTCGTCGCTGCCGAGCGGCGTGATCAGCGGATTGAGCAGGACGGTGCGCGGCACTACCGGGGCGCTCGGGTAGCGCGGATTGACCTCGTCGGTGCCGAAGACCACGAGCTGCAAGTCCACGCCGATCTGCGGCGCAGCCAGCCCGGCGCCGCTGGCGGCACGCATGGTGTCGAACATGTCGATCAACAACAGGTGCAGCGCGTCGGTGTCGAAGCCCACCACCGGCTGCGCCACGCGCAGAAGGCGGGGGTCGCCCATTTTCAGGATTTCTCGAATGGCCATGAACCGATTATCCGCTGGTGCCGGGCGTCTGCGGGTTTACCGGCGGCGCCGACAGGACGCCGCACGCGCTATGCATTCAATAGCTGCCTACGCCCGTTAAATATGGGCCTTAAGCGGATTTCTCTAATAATTACCAGCTGTTGCAGCGCGGTCATCGTGAGTAGTAATTGCCGCCGTCTCTACGGTAGCCGCGGTACCCGCCGTACGGATGCGCCCGATAGCCCGGCCCGTAATAGCCGCCCGGTGCGCCGGGCACTACGACAACCGGACCCTGCTCGACGTACACCGGCGCGCTGCGATACACGGCGACCGGCGGGCCGAGCGGGGCCACCACGCAACCACTGAGCAGCGCGGTTGCGCCCACGGCGCTGCCGAACAGCGCGAGCCGGGCCAAGCGGGTGAAAGGGGAAAAATGGATTGGGGTCATGAGGAACTCCTGTGTGGTTTCCCATTAACGTGCCGCCGCACCGGCTGCCTGACGGCCGCCATGCAAAATCATGTAAAGCAGGTAAAAAATCTTTGGCTCCGACGGCGTTCAAACCGATGAAAGCCGCCCAAACCGGCCGAACTCAGACGGCGGGGGCTCATGCAGCAGAAGCGGAACCGAGCAGCGCCAGCATCGAAGCCTCGTCGATCACGGCAACGCCGAGTTCTTGGGCCTTTGCCAGCTTGCTGCCGGCATCCGCCCCGGCCAGGACGTAATCGGTCTTTTTGCTGACCGACCCGGCCACCTTGGCACCAGCCGCTTCGAGCCGGTCTTTGGCTTCGTCACGCCCCAGCGTCGGCAGCGTGCCGGTGATGACGAAGGTCTTTCCGGCGAGCGGTTTTGGAGCCACGCCGGTGGCAGGCTCGCCCTCACTCCACGTCACGCCGCAGGCCCGCAACTGCTCAACCACCTCGCGGTTGTGCGGCTGCTCAAAGAAGGTGTGAATGCTGGTGGCCACCACCGGGCCGACGTCGGCGACTTGCAGCAGGCGCTCCGGCGTCGCCGCCATGACCGCAGCCAGGTTGCCGAAATGCAGCGCCAGCGCCTTGGCCGTGGAATCGCCGACGTGGCGTATGCCCAGGCCGAACACAAAGCGCGGCAAGGTGGTCTGCTTGGATTTTTCCAGGGCCGTGAGGAGTTTGTTGGCCGACTTCCCGGCCATGCGCTCGAGTTGCGCCAGCGTGGCGAAACCTAACTTGTACAAATCGGGCAAGGTGCGAACCAGGCCGGCATCGACCAGCTGCTCGACCAGCTTGTCGCCCAACCCCTCGACCTCGACCGCCCGCCGGTGGGCAAAGTGCAGGATCGCCTCTTTGCGCTGGGCCGCGCAAAACAGCCCGCCACTGCAGCGGTAGTCGGCCTCGCCTTCGAGGCGCAGCGCGTCAGAGCCACACACCGGGCAGTGGCGCGGCATCGTGAACGGCAGTGCGTCGCCAGTGCGGCGCTCAAGCAGCACGCCGACCACTTCGGGAATCACATCGCCCGCCCGGCGCACGATAACCGTGTCGCCGACGCGAACGTCCTTGCGGCGTGCTTCGTCTTCGTTGTGCAGCGTGGCATTGGTCACGGTCACGCCGCTGACGAACACCGGCGCCAGCTTGGCCACCGGCGTCAGTTTTCCGGTGCGGCCCACCTGCACGTCGATGGCGACCACGGTGGTGATCTGCTCCTGCGCCGGGTATTTGTGCGCCACCGCCCAGCGCGGCTCACGCGACACAAAACCCAGCGTTTTTTGGCAGGCAAGGCTGTTGACCTTGTAAACCACGCCGTCGATGTCGTAGGGCAGGCCATCGCGCGCAGCGCCTATAGCCTGGTGAAACGCGATCAGCTCTGAAGCGCCGTACGCCCGCGCGGTCTGCTCGGCGACTGGAAAGCCCCAGGACTTGAGCGTCAAAAGCAGTTGCAGATGCGTGTCGAACACCGGCCCGCCGGCGCCCGGCGGCGTCAGCTCGCCGATGCCGTAGGCGAAAAAACTCAGTCGTCGGCGTGCCGCAATCGCCGGGTCGAGCTGGCGCACGCCACCGGCCGCTGCGTTGCGCGGGTTGACGAAGGTTTTCTCGCCCTTGGCGCCGCCGGCGATCAACTCCCGCTGGGCCTCATTCAGCGCTTCAAAATCAGCGCGCCGCATATAGACCTCGCCGCGCACTTCAAGAACAGCGGGCACCCTCACGCCAGCCCCCTCCCCGAGTGAGAGGGAGCCAGCCTCCGGATTCATTCCCTCTCCCGCCTGCGGGAGAGGGTTAGGGTGAGGGTTCAGCCACAAGGGAATCTGTTTGATGGTGCGCATGTTTTGCGTCACGTCCTCGCCGACTTCGCCGTCGCCGCGTGTGGCGGCCTGCACCAGCACGCCGTCCTCGTAGCGCAGGCTCATCGCCAGGCCGTCGAATTTCAGTTCCGCCACGTACTCGACAGGTGGATCGGCGGCGCTCAAGCCCAGCTCCTTGCGCATCCGGCTATCGAAGTTTTTCGCCCCACTGGCTTCGGTGTCGGTCTCGGTGCGGATGCTGAGCATCGGCACCGTGTGGCGCACGCTGGCAAACATTGCCAGCGGCTTGGCGCCGACACGCCGGGTCGGCGAGTCCGCGCTGGCCAGTTCCGGGTGCTGCGTTTCGAGCGCCTGCAAGGCCTGATACAGCCGGTCGTATTCGGCATCGGGGATTTCGGGCGCGTCCAGCGTGTAGTAGCTGTGCGCGTGGCGATGCAGCTGCGCGCGCAGCCCGGCCACTCGCGCCGCAGCATCGTCCTTCGCGGGGCTGCTCATGTCCTGCCCGGGTGTCATGGTTCACCCCCCGAGAAGAGGCGGGCGAAGCGGCATGCATCGGCAGCGTCCGGCGATGCACCTTCGGGCCGCGATCGAGGTGTCGCCGCGTCAGGCGCGCTGGCGTCGGCTGCAACCGGCTGGCGTTTTGGGTATTCGGTTTTCGGCTTTAAGGCAGGCATGCATTCGGCTGGTTTTGCTGATGATGGAATCGGTCACGGCCGATTCCTGTAAAGCGGGGGTCGGGTCACCGAGGTCGGCTTCGGCTCAGCCGCCATTTTGGCATCGCCACCCGCGCCCTGCATCGCGACAGCCGGGTGTTGCTGCGCGCATTCGATCGACGTTTCAAGTCTTGAGAGCGCCCAGCGCCGCCTCGACCATTAATCGCCGCACCGCCGGGACATAGGCAACCCTTCGGGGCTCATCAAAGCCATGCCCGCGCCTCTTTAAATACAGGAGCTGGCCTTGCTGGAAACCCTGCGTGTCCAGGGAATGGGAACTGCCGCCGGAGTGTGAAAACGGCATCGTCGCGGACCACCTGCGCGCCAGCAAGCATCTGCAGACCCCCGACCTCGGCGCCACTCACCCGATGGCACTGGAGATGGGGCTGGCCCGCGAGCCGGCGCGCGACGACGGCACGAATTTTTATGTCGATTTCGGATCGCCCTGACGAATCAGCCGGCCCAGGAAAACGGCGCAAAGTGCCCGTTGCGCGTGCCGCTCGAGTCATTCCAGTCGATGCCGAAAACATTGAATTTGCTGCGCGTCGCTTTCGCGAGAGACAGCCGGCTGTTGGCAGGGTGCACTGTGTTGTCAACGCCAATGCCCAAGGCGGGATCTGCCGCGCTGGCGATGCCCTCGCAAGCCTGGTCCACCAACTCACCAGCCTTCACGGAGTGCTTCAGACCGTCGGCTTCATACCGAATCGGGCGCCGCTCAACCCCAGCAAGACGGCCCACCAAAGGGCCCAGCGCGGCCATCGGTCCACCGGCCGATCCGGTGGCGATGGCCGTGATCGCCTCAACCTGCGTGTCGGAAGCGGCCTCATCGACGATCAGGCCGACCGTGATGTTGCCTTCGGCCATTGCGCCCGGAGCATGCATCATGACGATGAAAGAGAGTCCGTTGAGTTCGATGCCGTCCTTGCTGCCTTTGTCGATGCGCATCGTCACAGCCGCCTTGCAATCGCCTTCGGTCGGCCGCGCGGACAGGTTGGATGTGATGCAGGGGCAGAGAAACGTGCAATTGCAGGTTTCCATGTATTGACCGGTGATTTGCCAGGTTGACATGTCGATGCTCCTTGAAAAATCAGTGCCGAGGCGCAAGCAGGCTGCGTGCATAAGGCTGGCACAGTGCCAAAAACAGTCTATTCCGATGTTCGGGTCGCCGCAATACGCCGGCGGGGCAACCGCCTGCGGCGCATTCTCACTCGGGGCCAGCGCCACTGAAGCCCCGCCTTCAAGCCCATTGACAGCCTGAAAAAATGCGCGGATCGTCGAGCATCAATCCAGTGCGAACGCGCCACCGGCTGGCGCGCCGGCGATTTTTTAATCAGCCAAAGGCGGTGAAGCATGCAGACCCATCAGGACGACCCGAACGACCAAGCTGCTGCGGGCTTGGGTGTGCTCGCCGCCCGACAGCCCGCACGGGCGACCGGAATTTTGGCTGTCAGCCTGCTCGGCTGGTTGTTTCTGGCCTGGATCACGATCGATATGGAGCACCCCTTGGCCCAATTGACCATGCCGGCCACTTCAAGCTGGAGTGCCACCAGTGTGCTGATGATCTGGAGCATGTGGGGCATCATGATGGCCGCGATGATGCTGCCGTCTGCGCTGCCGATGATCCTGACCTTCGTCGAGCTGAGCCAGCGGACAGGCGAGCCGGCGCGCGGGCGCAGCTTTATTGCAGCCTACCTGGTGGTGTGGCTGGCCTTCAGCGTAGCGGCCACTGCCGCTCAGTGGGTCTTGCAATACCGGGGCTGGGTCAACCCGATGATTGTCAGCACCTCGGCCTGGCTAACCGGAGGATTGCTTCTGATCGCCGGGATCTACCAGTTCTCGAGCCTGAAGCAGCTCTGCCTGTCCGGTTGCCGCACCCCCATTGGTTTTTTAATGGGGGAATGGCGTGCTGGCGCGCGCGGCGCCTTCCGGATGGGGATTCGGCACGGCCTGTTTTGCGTCGGCTGTTGCTGGGCGCTGATGGCCCTGCTGTTTGTCGGCGGCGTCATGAATCTTGCGTGGATCGCAGCCCTGTCGATTGCGGTCGCTATCGAAAAACTGGCGCCGGGTGGAGCGCGACTGGGCGCGGTGTTGGGTGTAGGGCTGATTGCGGCCGGGCTGATCAAATTGCTGAACAGCGCGTTGTAGTCAGGACCACCTGCAGCGTGGCTCTGACTACAGCGCGCCACAAAATCATCAACCTGACGCTATCAAATAAATAGCTGCTTAAGCCCGTGAATACTGGTTAAAAATCTGTTTTCACTTAAAATTTCGGGTTTGCATTCCCAATTGACGGCAACGTGCATTGAAGCCCCCCGCTCTGCCTTCCGATCATGAAATTCATTGTCATTTTTGCCGTACTCAGCGCGGCGCTTTTGGGATGCGGCGGCGGTGGCGGTGCCAACGCAAGCGGTACCCGGACTGGCTCGACAACATCCGCTGCCGCCGCAAACCAAGGCGCATCGCTCTGCGGCCTTGAGGTGGGCGCGCAGGTTCTGAGCGGCCTGGTCACGCAGGTTCACGACGGTGACACGCTGACACTGAGCGTCGCAGGAACCGCGCACCCGATCCGGCCAGACCGCATCGACGCACCGGAGCTGGCCCAGCCGTTTGGCAGCCAGTCCCAAATGCAATTGCAAAGCGCGGTGCCCGGCAAGGCGGTGAAGGTCGCCTACAGCAAGACCGACCAGTACGACCGAATCGTCGGCGCGGTTTTCACCGACAGCTGTCGCTACATCAATCTGGATCAGGGTGCCAGCGGGCTGGCCTGGTTTTACAAAGCCTGCCAATGCGAGATCAGCCCGGCGCTGCGCCTGCAATTTGCGCAGGCGCACAACACCGCCGTCGCGGCAAATCTCGGCCTCTGGGTGCAAGCTGAGCCGGAAGCGCCCTGGTTTTATCGCAACTGCAGCGAGCCAGCCACACCGGTCTGCCCGGATGCGCCGGCGGCCAGCCCGACCCCCACCTGCTATAGCGGCCCACATGGTGGCACCCACACCATCACGGCAGATGGTCACAAAGACTACAGCGGCTGTTGAGCGCCTTGGCCGGCCGCAGGCATTCGACCTGGCTAGCTGAACACTCGCCGCGCCAGCACCGAGCCCGCCGGCAGGTCGTGGCCTTCGAGCCGGTCGTACAACTGCTCCAGCCCGGCATGGATGACCTCCATCGCTTCGGCCCGAATCAGGGTGCCGTCGTCGTCGATGATCGCGCCGTCCATGCTGCCGGCCAGGGCCAGGGCAATCTCGCAGAGTCGGGCAAAAGGCTGCTCGATCCTGTCAACCTGCGGCACGTCGAGCGACAGGCTCAACT
>JAJAYS010000264.1 GCA_026786065.1 Polaromonas sp. | reverse complement strand
GTAGAGCTCAGCCCCTCTCCAGAACACAGTCTCGATGCCGTGGGCCTGAGGACTGTGCGGGTCCTCCATCGTTTCACACTTCGCGTGGTGCTTGCGATGCACCGCCACCCATTCCTTTGTCACTTGCCCAGTCCCAAGCCACAGCCAAAATCTGAAAAAGTGGCTGGGCACGGCATGCAAGTCCATAGCCCGATGCGCCTGATGCCGGTGAAGATAAATAGTGACGCTGGCAATGGTGATGTGGGTGGTCACCAGCGCGTACAGCAGGATCTGCCACCAGCTGGCTGCAACCAAACCATGAGCCAGCCAATTCAGCGTAGCATCGAAAAAGATCATATAAATCCTTGAGACCGACTGGCAGCAAAGCTACCCTTACTTCAATCCCCAATTGTAGTCGGGACGACCTAACGACGCTCAAATGAGTTTTGGGTATGGAAGGCGGTAGATCCGCCTCAAAATCGTCCGAAAAGTGAAGGCCCATCAGGCGCCTTGCCGTTCACTTTTTCGACTATCAAAGTTTCGAGTGAAGAAACACGCTGCCGGAACCCCGGGAGGCCTTTGCAACATCCGGCCCCGAATCCGCCTCAAGCCGCCTTCTGCCAAACGGCTGCGAAGAAACCGTCAGTCTGATGACGGTGCGGCCAGAGTCGTAAATACGGCCCATCACACAAGTCTGCGGCCTGCTCGACCCCGGCCCGTGTCAGTAAAACGGCCGCCTCCAGCAAGTCGAACCCCGGATTGGCCGACCCGAACGCATCCGCAATCGATTCATTTTCTTCACTTAGGATGCTGCAGGTGGCGTACACCAGCCGCCCCCCGGGCTTCAGTAGCCGCGAGGCGCTTTGCAAAATGTCAGCTTGCTTTGCATGGAGCTCTTCAATCGCTTTTGGAGTCTGCCGCCATTTGAGATCAGGGTTTCGTCTTAGCGTCCCCAACCCGGAACACGGCGCGTCCACCAGTACGCTGTCGATCTTTCCGGCCAAGCGTTTGATTCGGTCATCGCGCTCGTGAGCAATCGCCACTGGATGCACGTTTGACAATCCACTCCGCGCGAGTCGCGGCTTCAAGGCTGCAAGCCGATGACCTGAAGTATCAAAGGCGTATAGGCGACCTGTGTTGCGCATGGCCGCCCCGATCGCCAATGTTTTTCCGCCGGCGCCGGCGCAAAAATCCACGATCATTTCACCGCGCTTGGCCTCGACGAGGAGAGCGAGCAATTGGGAACCCTCGTCCTGAACTTCCACTGCGCCCCGCATGAAGATATCAAACTGCCCGAGCTGCGGTTTGTCGGCCAACCGCAAACCCCACGGAGAGTACGGAGTAGCTATTGATTTAATAGCTGCCTGCGCAAGCTGCTTCTGGGCATCAGCCCGTTTTTCCTTGAGCGTATTGACTCGTAGATCGAGTGCGGCAGGAGCATTCAGACTCTCGACCAAAGGCCAAAATTCGTTTCCGAGCTGTGCTTTCATCGGCTCAACCAGCCATGCAGGAAGGTTGTGCCGGTGCAGCTCCAGCAAATCGGAGGGTTGAACTTGATCGCAGCGACCCAGCCAGTCTTTTTCCTGATCGCTCAAGGCACCAAGCAGATAGTCACGGTCAGCGACAAAGCCAAGTATCGCCAGCCGTCTCTCCGGCGGCCCATTGCCGTGCTGCGCCAGATAAGTGAACAGGTTCTTCTTGCGCAAGACGCGATAAACGGTTTCGGCCAAGGTCGCACGCTCGCGCGGCCCCAAGCGCTGTTCCCTGAAATAGCGCGAGAGCACCATGTCTGCGGGATGGTCGAATTTAAGGACTTGGCGGAGCAGGTCAGCGCAGTTTTCTAGTAGGGCTTTGGGGTGCATCCAGTATTGTCCCATTGCCCACCAGCGACCAGCCTTGGCGACAATCGAAACCATGAGCCCCGAACTTCCGGTTTTGATCGAGACCCCGACTGGGAGATATCGCCATTACAAGGGCTTGCACTACGAAGTGCTGGCGACTGTTCGCCATAGCGAATCGCTGGAGCCAATGACGCTGTACCGCGCACTTTACGGCGAACGTGGCTTGTGGGTCCGGCCTGCGGCGATGTTCGCGGAACAAGTAGTCATCGATGGCACGCGGCAACCGCGGTTTACAAGGATTGAGCACGACTGATCGACAAATGCGCGGCAACGGAGCCTTTCAGGAAGTTTGTGTGTGAGCCACGACTTGGCCGCAAGGAGCAGGAATGTCACGCAAGACGAAGACGACCGCTGTAAGCGGACAAGGCAGCGTTGCCGCAAATTCCAGCTGAGCTTCTGGAGCAACTCATTCCCGGGCCGGTGACGCCAGCGCAACTGGAGGACTTATTTCAGCGTTTCAAGAAGGCGTTCATCGAGCGCGCCTTGGGGCCGAGATGAGCCGGCACTTGGGCTGCGCGGCCGGGCAAGCCAAGCCCGAAGAGTAGGCCAACCATCGCAACGGCAAGGGCGCCAAGACGGTGTTGACCCACACCAGGGCGCTGGGCATTGAGGTGCCGCGCGCCCGGCACGGCTTGATCGAACCGCAGCTCATCGGTAAACACGAGCGACGCTTCGCCGACTTCGCCGACTTCGATGACTTCGATGACTTCGATGACAACATCATCGCCATGTATGCAAACGCCATGACAGTGCGCGAGATCCAAGGCTACCTGGCCGAGATGTACTCGGTGAACGTGTCGCCTGACCTCATCAGCAGCGTCACCGACGCGGTGATGGCCGCGAGGTCGGCGCCCGGCAGTCGCGCCCGCTGGAGACCAGGTACCCGGTGGTGTTCTTCGACGCCCTGCGGGTGAAGATTCGCGAGGACGCGGTGGTGCGCTCCAAGGGCTGTCTTCCTGGCCTTGGGTGTGCTGCCCGACGGCACGCGCGACATTCTGGGCCGGTGGATCGAGAACACCGAAGGCGCCAAGTTCTCAATGAAGGTGTTCAACGACCTGAAGCCCAGTGGCTCCAACGACATCCTGATCGCCGACACCGACGGCCTCAAAGGCATGCCAGAAGCGCTGGGCACGGTGTTCCCTGCCACGACGCTGCAGATGTGCCTAGTGCACCTGATCAGGAACAGCCTGGACTATGCGAGCTGAAAGGATCGTAAGGGGCTTGCTGCGGCCTTGAAGCCGGTGTACACGGCGCCGAGCGCCGAGGCGGCGCAGGCCCGAGCTGGAAATTTTCGAGCGTGGCCCGTAGGGCGATGCGGCTACCAAACTGATCTGGCGGGCGCTGCGCAAACATTACCGCCGACTGGGGCCGTGCGGCCAACAACTGGAAGGCGGTAATGAACCAATTCGCGATCCTCTACGAGGACCTCCTCACGAGGGCCGCCACGTAAAATGAAGACGGACTTTCCCACCGCGTTGGCCGGTACGTCGCAAGCGCCGTCCGCCGCCGTGGAAAAGTCTCACCGCGCCTCGCGCACAGAAACACTGGCACTGCCCAGGCAACGCGGACGTCCTCGATAATCATTGGCTTCCTCAAATCGCCTTACGCCATGCTTGCCCCCCTACCCCTCTCCGAAATTGAACAGCAGGTCAAGCGCCGCCGTACGTTTGCCATCATTTCCCACCCCGACGCCGGGAAAACGACATTAACCGAAAAGCTGCTGCTTTTTTCGGGAGCCATCCAGATCGCAGGCAGTGTCAAGGCCCGCAAGGCGACCCGGCACGCGACCAGCGACTGGATGGAGATCGAGAAGCAACGTGGCATCTCGGTGGCGTCCTCAGTCATGCAAATGGAGTACCGCGACTGCGTTATCAATCTCCTCGATACGCCTGGCCACCAGGATTTTTCCGAGGATACCTACCGAGTGCTGACCGCCGTCGATGCGGCGCTGATGGTGATCGACGCTGCCAACGGCGTGGAGCCGCAGACCCGGCGGCTGCTGCAGGTCTGCCGGGCGCGCGGCACGCCGATCCTGACTTTCGTCAACAAGATGGACCGGGAGGTTCGAGACCCGATGAGCGTGATGGACGAGATCGAACGCGAACTAGGCATGGCAGCAGTGCCTTTTACTTGGCCAGTGGGCATGGGCAAACTTTTCCACGGCGTGTATGACCGTCGTGAAGACCGCATGAGGGTGTTCAGCCCGGGCGAAGAAAAGGCTGGCGGCGTCGATGAGATTTTGGCAGGTCTGGGCAACGCCGAAGCGGCCAGGCGCTTTGGAGCCGAGTATGCGCAGGCCCAAGACGAGGTTGAACTGGTTGCGGGCGCCACGCCGGAGTTCGACCGTGGGCTTTTCCTCGCAGGCAAGCAGACGCCCATGTTTTTCGGATCGGCGATAAACAACTTCGGCGTGCAGGAGGTCCTGGACGCACTGGTCGATCTGGCGCCTGCCCCGGCAGAGCGCGCCGCCGTGCAGCGTGTGGTGCAGCCGCAAGAGAAAAAATTCTCGGGCGTGGTCTTCAAAATTCAAGCAAACATGGATCCGGCCCACCGCGATCGCATCGCGTTTCTGCGCGTTGCGAGCGGGGAGTTCACGCGCGGGATGCGGCTGAAGGTGGTCCGAAGTGGCAAGGAACTGCGGCCCAACACCGTTGTCAGCTTCATGAGCCAGCGCCGCGAACTGCTTGACACTGCTTTCGCTGGCGACATCATCGGCATCCCCAATCATGGTGTGCTGCAACTTGGCGACACGCTGACCGAAGGCGAGCCACTGCAGTTCACCGGCCTACCCTTTTTCGCGCCCGAGATGTTTCGCTCAGTCGAGGTGGCTGACCCGCTACGCAGCAAGCAACTTCGCGCCGGATTGACCCAGCTTGGGGAAGAAGGGGCGATACAGGTCTTTAGACCGATCGCTGGTTCGCTGCTTCTTCTTGGGGCGGTTGGGCAATTGCAATTTGAAGTGGTGGCTCACCGGCTTGAGCATGAGTACGGTGTCAAAGCCCGTATCGTCGGGAGCAGTTTCAATCTGGCGCGTTGGGTCACCAGCGACGATCCTGATGAATTGAAAAAATTCATGGACGCCAACGCGCATCGCGTGGCGCTCGACGCGGTTGATGCGCCCACGCTTCTGGTGGATCACAGCGCCACGCTGCGGGCCGTAGAGCAACAGTGGCCGAAAATCAAATTCCATGCGCTGCGTGAGCACGCGGGGCTGGTATTTCAGTCGAAGCTATAGATCGAACCAGTCATCCAGACTGGTTCTTTGCCGAGCAATGCACAACCAAGAATATGCAGACATTCATCCTTTCACACGGGCCGGCATAGACGCCGATTTGTGGGACTTTGCATGTATGTACTCCCGGCAGCGACCCCGCTGCATGACTTATCCGGGTTTAAAAAGCTCTTGGCGCATGCGAAGCTGTCCCTAGCCAAATTGCTGAATGTGGTCGCGCGCCCCACCTATAAAACCAAAAAAACGGAATACACAAACCTGCTGCTGCTTATTGCGCTCGACGCAGGGTTTCAACGACCGGTGTTTTGAGAACCAAGCGCAAACCCCACCATCCGGCTAGAAGGGCCAACGCTGCACCGGCCAGGCTGCCAAATACAGGGACTGTCCATGATCCCGTCCAGTTAAAATCAAAAACATAGCGTGCCAACGCCCAGCCAACAGCCAGCGAAAGTACCGACGCAAGAAACCCGGCCAATAAACCCACGCCGGCTAGCTCAGCACGCTGAACCTGACTCAACAAGGATGCTTGTGCCCCGACGGCACGCATGATGGCGAATTCCCGTGCGCGCTCTTCCCGTGTGGCAGTGATAGCGGCGAAAAGGACAACCACGCCGGCGGCAAGTGTAAAGCCGAATAAAAACTCGACCGCACGTATTACTTGGTCAAGGACACGCTGAACCTGCGCCAGTGTGCTGCTCATGTCGATGTTGGTAATGTTCGGAAAAGCTCGAACCAGTTCATTATCAAAGTTTCGGGGTCGGGAAGACTTGGCACCGTTGACCACCGTTACGTCAACAACTTCCGTCTGGGTCAAATCACCCTCAGGAGCACGGAATGCACTAATGAAACAAACCGGCACATCTTCAAGACGCGCGACCGGATACAGCACGAAAAAATTGACCCGCATGGAGCCCCAGTCGACCTTGCGCAGACTTGTAATTCTGGCATCGCTGCGTTGCCCGCCTATATCGAAGCCCAAGGTGTCGCCGAGTTTTAAGCCGAGCGTTTTGGCCAAGCCTTCTTCAACACTGACGGCATTTTTCTCGGCAGGACTCCAGCGCCCAGAAATAATCTGGTTGTGTTCTGGCAAAACTTCACTGTAAGAGAGGTTGAACTCGCGATCAACCAAGCGACGTGCACGGTCTTCAGTGTAATTTTCAGGTGCCACGGCTTGGCCGTTGACGGCGACCAATCGTCCCCGAATCATCGGAAACCAGTCGTATTTTTTAACCCCCCCAGCGCGCAACGCTTGCTGGAATGCATCGCTCTGCTCTGGCTGCACGTTTATAACGAATCGATTGGGCGCATCCGGAGGCGTGGCGCTACGCCAACTGTCAACTAGATCCGTGCGCAGCAGCACCAACAGCATCAAGGCCAACAAACCCATCGCCAGAGCGCTGGTCTGCAAAACCGCATAGGCCGGTCGCGCAGATAGCTGCCGCGTTGCCAATATCAGCCAGCGCGGAGCCGTACTCTCGCTGACGCTCGCACGCAGCAATTTCACTGCGGCGAAACTCGCCGCCGCAAAAACTAGCGCGGCAATGCTGAACCCGCCAACTGCGATCAGGCCGAGCTTCAAATCGTTGCTGGCCGTCAGAAGCAGTGCCGCAAACCCTGCCATGCCCAATCCGAGCACGGCTAACGAGACCGGCCTTAGATTGCCAACATCGCGGCGAATGACACGCAACGCCGGCACGGACGCCAGCTGCAAAACTGGCGGCAAGCCGAAGGCCAAAAGCAGTGTCAACCCCATGCCCATTCCGAAGGCGACCGGCCAAAGCGTGGCCCTCGGCAGACCCGTTTCGATCAAACCGGCCAGCAGCAAGACGAACCCATAATGAACCGCAAACCCAAGCGCGACGCCCACCGCGCTGGCAGCTATCCCGGCCGCTACAAATTCCAGGGAATAGGCCAGCGCAATCGTTCGCTGCGGCTGACCAAGCACCCGCAGCATCGCGCAGTCATCCAAGTGTTTCTCAGCAAACCCACGCGCGACAATCGCGACCGCCACCGCGCTCAGCATGGCCGCCAACAGTGCCACCAGGTTCAGAAATTTTTCTGCGCGATCGAGGGTTTGACGCATTTCTGGACTGCCGCTTTCGAGCGACTCCAGGCGCACGCCTCGCACTGCCTGCGTACCACCCGCATCAGAAGACTTGGCGATCTCCAGCTTGGCCCACTGCGTGTATTGTTTGACCAGCGCCGCTTCGCCTGCAATTGCCAACCTGTACTGGATACGACTGGCAGGCTGCACAAGTCCGGTGGCGGCAACATCAAGCTGATTGACCATCACCCGAGGTGAAAAATTCATGAACCCGCTTCCACGGTCGCTCTCGCGAATGATGATTCGCGTTAGCGTGAAACTTGCATCCCCCAATAAAACCGCCTGACCCAGCTTCAGGCCTAGCGCGTCAAGGAGCGATGAATCGACCCAAGCGGTGCCGGATGCTGGGACGTCACGGGTCGTATGGCCTATTCCGACCGGGCTGTCGCTTGTTTGAAGACTGCCGCGAAGGGGGTAACCTTCTGGCACCCCTTTGAACGCGACCAGTTTCGCTGCACCGCCATCCTCGTCCCGGGCGCGCGCCATAGTAGGAAAGGTAGCCGTCGAGGCAGCGCGAAGGCCAAGAGCCCTTGCCTGATCGACAAAAACTGCGGGCGCCGGCGCATCGCTACGCAACACCACATCGCCGCCCAACAATTGAAGCGCATCACGCTCCAATCCGGACTTGAGCCGGTCGGCGAAAAATCCCACTGCGGTCAATGCGGCCACGGCAAGGGCGACCGCTACCATGAGCAGCCGCAACTCTCCTGCGCGCAAATCTCGCAAGAGGCTGCGCCAACCCAGTCTGAGAAACATCAAATTCATAAGCGGACCATATCCCAAAAAAGTCGACGCCTAATTCGCATGGAAGACTGGACGGGGTGTCCTTCGCGAGGGCAATGCATGGGTATCATTGCCTTCCATCGGCGGCACGATCAGACTTGGCGCCCGCCAACTCAGGCTGCAAGCGCAATCGGTGGCTCCCGCTGTAACAAAAAAACCGTCGGTTTGTCGCCCTTCCGATGGCGCAAAGTCCGATCGACTGCGCCAGGTCATAACCCATTTGCGTTATTCCACTGCGCGACACCACAATCGAAACGCCCATCTGTGCGGACTTGATGATCATCTCGCTCGTCAGCCTGCCTGTCGTATAAAACGCAAACGTCGGCGCAACTTGGAGAGTGCTTGGTGTGGGCGGTTGTTGAAGCCACATCCAGCCCGCTATGGCGTCGATGGCATTGTGGCGACCCACGTCCTCCACAAAAAGAAGCAGTTCCGGATCGCCAGCGGTCAGCGCAAACAAAGCACAGGCATGCACCGACCCTGCCGACTTGTAGGTGCTCTCTTTGAGCCTGATGGTGTTGACGAGAGCGTAAAGTTGGGACTGACTCATCGCGGCCTCAGTCGAAAGTTCGATTTGACCAATGTCGTCCATCAAACCGCCGAAGACGCTACCTTGACCGCACCCCGTGGTGACAATACGTCGGGAGGTTTTCTCGTCGATGGCCTCAATGCCGAGGTAGGTTTTGACGGCCGCCGCGCCTACATCCCAGTCCACGGTGACCGATTCGACTTCCTCAACCGCCGCCACCAAGCGCTGGTTCCTAAGGTATCCCAACACCAGCCATTCGGGTCGTGCACCCAATGTCATCAAGGTCACGAGCTCACGCTTGTCAACATACAGCGTGAGAGCTCGCTCGGCGGGGATCGACACCGAAAGCGATTCGCCGAATTCGTTGATCGCGTGAACCTCTTGAGTCAAGGGAGCTTGGGCTTGGGTCAGGCGCGGATGGCCCCGAGCCGAAAGCGAGGACTTTAGCAACTTTCGTCCAGACAATTTCCAAGGCTACAACAAAAAAGGCCAACCGAAAAAGATGGCCTTACGCAAAACCGAGTAGATTCGCTCAGGGCTTTTTCGCGGGGTTCACGACCGCGTCAGACTGCTTGCCATTCGGCGGGCTCGCTGCGGTCGTTGCGGGCGAGTGCGCGCCTGCAGCCTCAATGGGCTTGGTAGCCTCTGCGGGCTTAACTGCCTCAACAGCGGCGTAACTAAAGACTCCCGGATCAGTGCAAGGAGGCGTTGCTGTCGGTACGCCCATTGGGCCGCCAGTTGCCTTTACTTTTTGTAGGTAGGAAACTGCGATCTTTTCTTGCGCCCTACAGAGCTGATACCCATCTACCTTGCTATTCCAAGCCGCTTTCGCAGCGGCCTCGGCCGCTTTGGCTTTTGCGTCATCGCTCAGAGCCGGTAGTTTGGCAGATACAAAACCTGACGCGCAAATCAGCGCGCCAAAGCCCAAGATAGAAATCAGAAAATGCTTCATAAGATGAGTTCTTAAACGCGATTAATTTGAATACTAGGATTGACGGAGAGTTCGGTGCTGCGCTGAGCCGGAATTTTTCCAGCTTTCACATCATCAAACCACCATTCATGGTGCTCCCGAGCCCAAGCCTCGTCCACATACCCGGTTTTCATGCCGCGATATGCACCCTCCATGCCGATAGTTCCGAGATAGATGTGCCCCAGAAACATCGCCATCATCAGGACTGTGGCGCTTGCATGCACCATGTGAGCGATTTGCATCGTGCCTCTTTCGTAAATCAGTCCAGGAAGCAGTTTGTCGAGAACCAGTCCAGAACCAACTACGATCAGCCCCAGAAAAAAAACGCCGCCCCAAAAAACCAGCTTTTCTCCTGCGTTGAAACGATTCGAAGGAGGCTCATGACCGGAAAATAGTCCACCTCCCTTTCGCAACCAATTGATGTCGCCTTTTTGCGGCCAATTGTCCCTAATAAAAGTGAAAAACACGATGACCAGAGACACGACAAACAATGGACCGACAAAATTATGCAAGTTCTTCAAGGCATAAGCCAACCACCCGAACAGTGAGGCGCCCAGTATTGGCAGAAGCAGAAACTTTCCAAATGCCAGGATTACACCGGAAACGGCCAAGGTGACAAACGCTATTGCGTTAGACCAGTGCGCGGCGCGCTCAAAAGGAGTAAAACGCTCTATCTTTCTATTTGTCGCTGCGCCATGGGTTTTTATTGACCCTTTCGAAAAATAATAAAGTCCAAGCGCGAGAACCACGATCAGCAACAGGGACCCTCCGTAAGGAATGAGCCAGTTGTTGCGGACCTGTCGCCAAGCCTCGCCTGCATTAGTTAGCCGCGAACCGGGATACTGAACAAACGGTTGAATAAGGTTACCGGCCTCTGGCGCCTCACTTTTTGGCAGACTGCTCGTCCCCGTCACCCCAGCGCCCACCTGCCGCCACATCGGCGCATTGTTTAACGGCTGCACCTTGGCGCGCTCCGCATTGGTTTGTTTCTCATAGCCCGGATCCGAACTGGCGTCTGGCTTCACGTCGAAAATACTCTGCCCCTGGATACCCCCCCCTGAAGAAGGGGGCGCCTGCGCAGCCGGCTTCCTTGGTTGCTCTTGAGCAAAAGCAACGCTTCCTGCGCCCAATGCGATAAAAATTAGTGCAATCCACGCCCGCATATTGATTCCAGTCACTTATTTAGAGGCGGCAGATCTGGAATATTCGTTTTGGCCGTAAAGCGCGCGCGCCTTCAACGACTGCTCCCAGTTTGCTTTATCACCCGCTTTCCAGCCCGGCGCAGCGAAACTATTGGCAACGCCCTGATAAGCCGCAGTGTCACTTGAGGAGCCACCCATCGACTGCGGTTTGTCTCCGCAAGCGATCAGCAAGGAAACCGCGCAAGCGATTAAGGCTAGAACCCTGACTCGCATCACGATTTAACCCCATTAGTTTTTTGTCCTGCCTGTCTTGAGCCGTAAGCAGTCCCCCAGCCCCACACCTCCGCGCCCTTGCCGCGCTGGACCACCCGATTCCTGAAAATATCGGCCACCACGTCGCCGTCACCTGCCAAAAGGGCCTTGGTGGAGCACATCTCAGCACACGCAGGGAGCTTTCCTTCTGCAAGACGGTTACGTCCGTACTTTTCAAATTCAGCTTGGCTGCCATTGGCCTCGGGACCACCCGCACAGAAGGTGCATTTGTCCATTTTCCCACGCACCCCGAAGGTGCCAGCCGCCGGAAACTGCGGGGCGCCAAAGGGGCACGCATAGGAGCAATAACCGCAACCGATGCACACGTCCTTGTCGTGCAATACGACGCCTTCGTCGGTCCGGTAGAAACAGTTGACTGGGCAGACGGCCATGCAAGGGGCATCGCTGCAGTGCATACATGCCACCGAAATCGATTTTTCCCCAGGAACACCGTCATTCAAAGTCACCACACGTCGGCGATTGACGCCCCACGGGACCTCGTTCTCGTTCTTGCAGGCCGTAACGCAGCCGTTGCACTCAATGCAACGCTCAGCGTCGCAAACAAATTTCATGCGTGCCATATATGTCCCTTAAGCTCGTTCGACGTTACACACCGTCGTCTTGGTTTCCTGCATCATCGTCACGCTGTCGTAGCCGTACGTCGTTGCAGTATTAATTGCCTCGCCGCGGACCACGGGGGCGGCTCCGCTGGGGTAATAGGCCAACATGTCGGCGCCCTGCCAACGGCCAGAAAAGTGAAAAGGCATGAACACAGTATCCGGTCCGACGCGCTCGGTCACCATCGCCTGCACGTTCAGGCGTGCGCCGGTGGGGGTACTGACCCAGGCGCGATCGCCATTGCGAATGCCCTTTTCTG
>JAJAYS010000263.1 GCA_026786065.1 Polaromonas sp. | reverse complement strand
GGCGGAACACGCGCTTCTTGGTGCGGCGGTCCCGGTAGGCATACTGCCCGGCCTTCATGACCGCTTCTTTGGCGATCCGGAAAACGTTAACGCGTCGACAGAGTAAGCCTTTTGCAAGGGCTAAAACTTTTTTGTTGCGGGCGCGAGCCGTTACACCACGTTTGACTCGAGGCATGCGATTACTCCTTGTTCGTCGTTAAATTAAATGCCACGGCCTGGAAGCATCTGTGCCACGTGACCCATATTGGTCTCATGCACAGCCACCGATCCACGAAGGTGACGTTTGTTCTTGGTGGTCTTCTTCGTCAGGATGTGACGCTTGAAGGCTTGACCGCGCTTAACGGTGCCACCAGGACGAACGCGGAAACGCTTTTTAGCACCGCTTTTGGTCTTCATTTTGGGCATTTAATGCTCCTTTTCATTTGTGCTCGTGAGGCGCTGCGAACCTACGCAGACTTGACGGCCCCGAGCCACTTGTTAGTGGCGAGTTTTTAGCTCTGCCACTTGTTAGTGGCGAGTTTTTAGCTCTGCCACTTGTTGGTGGCGAGTTGTTAGCTCTGCCACTTGTTGGTGGCGAGTTGTTAGCTCTGCCACTTCATAGCGGCGAGTCGTTCGCAAAACCATTTTTTTGTGGCCAACCGAACGACTCATCCACCTTTAAGCTGCACCCCCGGACAACTCCAGCAGGATGCAAAAGATTTCACTCTTTCGCTTTTGGTAAGTCTGCTCAACGCAGACTTCGCCTGGGGCAGCCTTTCGGCCACCCCAAAAATTGATCGTCAAGAAGATGAAGCTACGGTTGCCGGCTCAGCCTTCGAGGCGGGCTTTTTACGGCCAGGCGCGATCATCATCACCATTTGCCGACCTTCGAGCTTTGGAAACTGCTCTACCAAAATCAGATCGGCCAACTCGTCGCGAATGCGCGCAAGCAAGGCGAGACCCAACTCTTGGTGGGTAATTTCACGACCGCGAAAACGCAGCGTGATCTTGCATTTGTCCCCTTCTTCAAGAAACCGCTTGATGTTTCTCAGCTTGATGTTGTAGTCGCCATCATCGGTACCCGGCCGAAACTTGATCTCCTTGATCTCGATGACTTTTTGCTTGGACTTCGCCTCGGCCGCTTTCTTCTGCTCCGCATACTTGAACTTTCCGTAATCCATCAAGCGGCATACGGGCGGTACTGCGGTCGGGGAGATTTCAACCAGATCAACGTCGTACTCGCCGGCCAATCGCAGCGCCTCCATGACGGGTACGATGCCAAGTGGTTCGTTCTCGGGGCCTGATAGCCGCACTTCCGGCGCCATGATTTCACGGTTCAGGCGGTGCTTGCGTTCTTCACGGTGACGGCGGTCACGAAATTCAGTAGCGATGGTCTCGATCCTTCAAGGTCTGCTATAAAAGCTATAGCTGCTCACGCCCGAAAATGCAGCATTGTATGACCAATACACTCGACAAATAAGTGTACTTATGCCTTCAACGCAATATCGGACGTAATCTGTTTTGCAAACGCTTCGAGCGGCATGGGACCGAAATCTTTGTTGCCGCGTGCTCGAACTGCAACCGCCCCGGCAGCTTTCTCTTTGTCGCCAACGACAAGGATGTAGGGCAGCTTTTGCAAAGAATGCTCTCGTATTTTATACGTAATCTTTTCGTTGCGCAGATCCAGGTTCACTCTAAGCCCTTGATTTTTCAGCGTTTTAGCCACCTCTCGGGCGTAATCTGCCTGCGCGTCGGTAATCGTCAGCACCGAAACCTGCACTGGCGCCAGCCAAGTAGGCAAAGCGCCCGCATGTTCTTCGATCAGGATGCCGATGAAGCGCTCCAGGCTTCCGACGATGGCACGATGCAGCATGACGGGCCGGTGGCGCGCACCGTCTTCGCCAACGTATTCGGCATCAAGCCGCTCGGGCATCGAAAAATCAACCTGCATCGTGCCGCATTGCCACTGACGACCGATCGCGTCCTTTAGCGTGTATTCAATCTTCGGGCCATAGAACGCGCCGTCGCCGGGTGAAATCTCGAACTCGCAACCCGAGGCCCGCAGGCTCTCCATCAGCGCGTTCTCGGCCTTGTCCCAACTCGCGTCGGATCCGATTCGTGCTTCCGGCCGCGTTGCCACCTTGTAAATGATGTTTTTAAAGCCAAAGTCGGTATAGACCTGCTGAAGCAGCGTCGTGTAGTCAACGCACTCTTTGAGAATCTGTTCTTCGGTGCAGAAAATGTGGCCATCGTCTTGCGTGAAACCGCGCACCCGCATGATGCCGTGAAGCCCCCCCGAGGGTTCGTTGCGGTGGCACTGGCCGAATTCGCCATAACGCAGCGGCAGATCCCGGTAGCTCTTGATGCCCTGCTTGAAAATCAGAATGTGCCCAGGGCAGTTCATCGGCTTCAGCGCGTACTCACGCTTTTCGCTCTCGGTTGTGAACATGTTGTCGCGGTATTTGTCCCAGTGACCGGTTTTCTCCCACAGCGTTTTGTCGATGATCTGCGGCCCCTTCACCTCCTGGTAACCGTTGTCTTGATAAACCTTGCGCATGTACTGCTCAACGCCCTGCCACAGCGTCCAGCCCTTCGGATGCCAGAACACCAGACCTGGCGCGTGGTCGTCAATGTGGAACAGGTCGAGCTCTTTGCCGAGCTTGCGGTGGTCGCGCTTTTCCGCCTCTTCGATCATGGTCAGGTGCTGCTGCAATTCGTCTTTTGTAGCCCAGGCCGTACCGTAAATGCGTTGCAGCATTTCGTTGCGGTGGTCGCCGCGCCAGTAAGCACCGGCCACTTTCATCAGCTTGAAGAATTTGAGCTTGCCGGTACTTGGGACATGCGGGCCCCGGCAAAGGTCCTCAAAGTTCCCTTCGCGGTACAGCGACACATCTTCATTGGCCGGAATGCTGGCAATGATTTCGGCTTTGTAGTGCTCGCCGATGCTTTTGAAATGCGCCACCGCGTTATCGCGCGGTAGAACACGACGCGCCACCGCCTCGTCCTTCGCACCAAGCTCATTCATGCGTTTTTCAATGGCGACGAGGTCGTCCGGCGTGAACGGGCGCTTGTAGGAGAAGTCGTAAAAAAAGCCGTTTTCGATGACCGGTCCGATGGTGACCTGCGCATCCGGAAACAGCTCCTTGACGGCGTAGGCCAGCAGATGCGCGGTCGAATGGCGAATCAGTTCCAGCCCGTCGGGGTCCTTCGCAGTCACGATGGCGAGGGCGCTGTTTTTATCGATCAAGAAGGCGGTGTCCACCAACTTGCCATCGACTTTTCCACCCAGCGCGGCTTTGGCCAGCCCCGCACCGATCGACGCCGCTACGTCGGCCACCGTGACGGCGTGAGGGAATTCGCGGACTGAAGCATCGGGCAGCGTGACTTGGATCATGGCAAGGTCTTTGTTGAAGCGGCTGAAAAACAAAAGCGCGGAACTTGCCGCGCTTTTCTGGTTGAGATCAACTGTTGCTAGTGTTCTTCTAGCAAGGAGTCATCACGGCATGCGGGCTGGAGCCTTGGATGAATCCAGAAGGCGGACAAGGTCGTAGTTCGCGGTGTCATAACCCGAACCGTCCTTCCTGTTTCCTGGCTGGATGAATGCATCACCGGATTTTACGGTAGCCGGCGTTCTCGCTCTATTAGCGCGAACCAGCCAAAAACACAAAAGCCCGGATAGGCGGGTAAGCGCAGTCCGGGCTGAAGGCCTGGCAAGGTTCCGTGTATGGCCTTGCCTGGTTGTGATCTGATGAGAAAGCTTTAGTGAAACTGCTCTTCTTCGGTTGAGCCGGTCAGCGCCGTCACGCTGGACTTTCCACCCTGAATCGTGGTCGTGACTTCATCAAAGTAACCGGTGCCGACTTCCTGCTGGTGCGATACAAAGGTGTAGCCACGGTCCCGCGCGGCAAACTCGGGCTCCTGCACTTTCTCGACATAGGCGGTCATGCCGCGCTTCACATAGTCCTGGGACAGGTCAAACATGTTGAACCACATCGAATGGATGCCGGCCAGCGTGATGAACTGGTACTTGTAGCCCATCGCGCCCAGCTCGCGCTGGAACTTTGCAATCGTCGCGTCGTCGAGGTTTTTCTTCCAGTTGAACGATGGCGAGCAGTTGTAAGCCAGCATTTTTCCGGGGTGAATCTTGTGCACAGCTTCGGCAAATTTCCTGGCGAACTCCAGATCGGGGGTACCGGTTCCGCACCACACCAAGTCGGCGTAGTGCGCGTAGGCGTTGGCACGGGCCACGGCCTGGTCCATGCCTTTGCGAGTCTTGTAAAAGCCTTCGGACGTACGCTCGCCGGTCAGGAAAGGCTTGTCGTTCTCGTCGTAGTCGGAAGTCAGCAGGTCGGCCGCTTCGGCGTCGGTGCGGGCAATCACGAGCGTCGGCACGCCGCACACATCGGCTGCCATGCGCGCGGCGATCAACTTCTGGCAGGACTCGCGCGTCGGCAGCAGGACCTTGCCGCCCATGTGGCCACATTTTTTGACTGATGCGAGCTGGTCTTCCCAGTGCACCGCACCGGCGCCAGCCTTGATCATGGCCTTCATCAATTCGAAGGCATTCAGCACACCGCCGAAACCGGCTTCGGCGTCGGCCACGATGGGCGCGAAGTAGTCGATGTAAGCGTCATCGCCCGCGTCGATGCCTTTGGCATGCTGAATCTCGTCGGCACGGCGGAAGGTGTTGTTCATTGTCTCGACCAGCTTGGGCACCGAATCAACTGGATAGAGCGACTGGTCGGGGTACATCGAGGCATAAGAGTTGTTGTCGGCAGCAACCTGCCAGCCCGACAGGTAGATCGCCTTGACGCCAGCCTTGACCTGCTGCATCGCCTGGCCACCGGTCAGCGCGCCCAGTGTGTTGACATAAGGCTCAGTGTGCAGCAAGCCCCACAGCTTCTCGGAGGCGCGACGGGCCAAAGTGTGCTCGATCGGGAAGGAACCACGCAAGCGGACGACGTCGGCAGCGCTGTAGCCGCGCTTGATGCCTTTCCAGCGCGGGTTTGTGGCCCAGTCTTTTTCGAGGGCAGAGATCTGCTGGTCGCGGCTTAATTGTTCGGTGAGGGTTTGGGGCATGACTTACTCCTGAAGTTAAAAGAACTGCTGACTTGACGATGGGTCTTCCCCTTGCCAATCTGGAATTCAGTGTAAGTCTTATAGAAGATCCGTCTAGAGTCATATGTCTTATATAAGACAAATATTTTTTCTTTTAAATTCAATGGTTTATTTACTTTATATCTCAATGTGAAAACATAATTCCCATAATGGGAAATAGTTTCCTAAATTCACCGTTTTTATTTCACATTAAGAAAATTTGTTTGGCAGAGTGGAAATGCGGATCCGCCGACGATGGGCCTGATCAGAGACCCCGCGCATACTCTTCCGTCGGCCTGTGATCGGCTTGGGCCGGGCAGTTCGCTGCGTTGTTTTTTCTTGCCAATAGCGGGGGCCATTGCCTGCAGCACTGCCTTGCAACCCGACCCGATCCGGCCGAGACAGACTAGTCAGGAGTTACGCAGAGGGTCCCTGGAGTTGGTTGCGCCGGTACGCAACCCAGTTGCCTCCGGCGATCTCAAAGCATCCGTGAACTGCATCAGGCGACGCTTCGTAGAGCAAGCACAACAATGGCGGTGCACCCGCGACGTCGGGGTCGTTCTGAGATGCCGAGCCGTTCACCGACGATGCTCCGTCGCTGACCTTCAAGCTCACCCAGACTTCCCGCTTGAGGTATTCGCCACTCGGCGCAGGCCAAACCGCCTCTATCTCATCGAGCCGACGTTCGAGTTCAGGGCTGACGGCATATACCTCGCCCTCTACCCACCCTGGCCCTCCCAGCCTCAATCCGGGATAGCTGCCCAGATCGTAGAGCCTTCCGGCCACGCTGGCGGCCCCCAAAGCCGTAGGCGCAGGTGCAAGCAAATTGATGTCGCGCTCTTCACCTCGCCGCAAAGTGCCATAGACAAAGACGAGACGAGGGGGTGAATGGCGCATGGAATCAATGAGGGCAGTGGGCGCAGCGCGCGCAGTGTGTGCGGGCTAAACTGAACCCGCTCCAGGGGCCGCGCTGCTTAAAAGTGCAGATTAATCGATGCTTCAAGCAAAGTTGCAGCAAGTCCCGGGAGGTTTCAGTCTTTGCTGGCTTCGTACGACGGCCGACATTCCCGACCGGGCCGCACGCGGGCTTGGCACTTCAACCTCCACCAGCTTATGAAGCGAATTGTGGCGTACGCCTGTCTGGCGCTCAGCATGTCCCTGGTAGGCAGCTATGTCGCGCTGTCCAAGCCGCTAGTGGCGGCGTTGCCGGTGTTTCTGCTGGCCTGGTTGCGTTTTGGAATCGGCGCCCTGGCGATGTTGCACTGGCTGAAAAAGCCGGCTGACGAAGCGCCGATGAGCGTCAGCACGCGGCGCCTGCTTTTCCTCGAATCGTTCCTCGGCAACTTCCTGTTCACACTCTGCATGCTGTTCGGTGTCAGCCTGACGAGTGCGGTCACGGCCGGCGTCGTCATGGCGGCGATTCCGGCTGCAATTGCGCTGATGAGCTGGTTTTTTCTGCGTGAGCGAATCGGCCTGAGGGTGGGAGCCGGCATTGCCTGTGCGGTGCTCGGCATTGTATTTGTGTCGCTATCAAAATCAGAGCTATCTGCGCCCGAATACATTGGCTCAGAGAACTATTCAGGCAATATTTTGCGCGGGCTGGGCAGCTTTCTGCTGCTGGGCGCAGTGCTGTGCGAGGCCGCCTATGCGGTCATCGGCAAGAAGCTTACTGGCGTGATGGGCCCGAAACGCATCAGCGCGCTGATCAACCTGTGGGGTTTGGCGCTGATCACCCCTTTCGGACTCTGGGCCGCGTGGTACTTCGACTTCGCAACGGTGAACGCTTCGTCGTGGGCTTTGCTGGTGTTTTACTCGCTGGCTGCCAGCGTGTGGACGGTTTGGCTCTGGATGACCGGGTTGCGAAACGTCGCCGCCAACCAGGCTGGCGTTTTCACGGTGATGCTGCCGATCAGCGCAGCCGGGGTTGGCGTGCTGGTGCTCGGCGAAAGCCTGAGCGGCCTTCAACTTGGCGCCTTTGCGCTGGCCCTTGTCGGGGTGGTTCTGGCTACTTGGCCCGCACGTCTGCCGCAGGCCGCGAATCGCCCTGACGGGCTTGGCTGATTTCCCGCGCCAGCCTCTTTTGCCTGCGCAGCAGGGAGAGGCTGTACGCAATGATGCCCAACGACACCACCGCAATAAGCAGCGTGGCGGCGGCGTAGACCGAAGGGTTCACCCCGCGCCGCGCGTAACTGAAGATCACCTGCGGCAAGGTGGTGACGCCTGGCCCGGACAAAAACTCCGAAATGACCACGTCGTCAAACGACAGCGTGAAGCAGAGCAGCCAGCTCGAAACCAGCGCCGGCGCGATGTTGGGCAGTGTGACCAGAAAAAACACCTGAACCGGCTGACAGCCGAGGTCCATCGCCGCCTCTTCTATGGAGCGATCCACTTCGCTCAGGCGCGACTGTATGACCACCGTGGCATAGGCCATGCCGAGCAGGGCGTGCCCCGCAACGATGGTGATGAAGCCGCGATCGGGCCAGCCTGTAGCGCGCTGCACCGCCACCATCAGCAGCAGCAGCGACAGACCGACGATGACCTCGGGCATCACCAGCGGTGCCTTGACGGCGCCGTAGAACAGCGTACGGCCCGAAAAGCGCTTGTAGCGCACCAGCACATAGGCCGCGAAGCTGCCCAGAATCACCGATAGCGTTGCGGCCACAACGGCCACCTTGAACGACAGGAAGAACCCTTCCACCAGCCGCGTATCACGAAAAAGCGCCGCATACCAGCGCAGCGAGAAGCCGGTGAAAATGCCGTCCTGGCGGGTGCTGTTGAAGGAAAAAACAATCAGAAACAGCAGCGGAATGTAGAGGAACACATAGACCGCAGCCAGCCATGAGCGGCTCAGATTTTTTTCACTCAGAAGCATGCGGCGTTTCACCTCAAGGCGCGCCGGGCGCGCCGCGTTTGGCACTGGAGCGGTAGTAAAAAGCCAGCGGCACCAGGATCAGCACGATCATCAAAACCGACAGCGCCGAGGCGCGGGGCCAGTTGTTGCTGCTGAACATCTCGTCCCAGACGACCCGGCCGATCATGATGGTGTCGGCCCCTCCGAGCAAGGAAGGTATGACGAACTCACCGACCGCCGGAATGAAGACCAGCATCGACCCGGCCACGATGCCGGAGCGGCTCAACGGCACAGTGATTAACCAGAACGCCTTCCAGGCGCTGGCGCCCAGATCGTGCGCGGCTTCAAGCAAGCGAAAGTCCATCTTCACCAGATTGGCGTACAGGGGAAGGATCATGAACGGTAGGTACACATAGGTCATGCCCACCAGCATCGACACGTCGTTGTACAGCATCGTGATCGGCTCGTCGGTCAGGCCAACGGCCATCAGTAGCCGGTTCAGCACCCCCTGGTCGGCCAGGATGCCCTTCCAGGCATACACCCGGAGCAAGAACGAAGTCCAGAACGGCAGCATCACCAGCATCAGCAGCGCAGGCCGGAGCACGGCGCGCGCGCGGGCCAGAAAATACGCAAACGGATAGCCGATCAGCAGACACAGCAGCGTCGTGAGCAACGCATACTTCAGCGAGGTCAGGTAAGCCTGCACATAAATCGTGTTACCCCACCCTCCACCGCCTTCAGCCGCTTGAGCAGGGTCGAAAAAGATGCTGGCGTAGTTGCTGTAGCGCAGCAGCACCTGCCAGGAGCCGTTGACGGTTTCGATCAGCGGCGCAAACGGATCGACCCCGCCCGCCATATCGGTCACGCTGATTCGAACCAGGATCAAAAACGGCAGCACGAAAAAAACCAGCAGCCAGACGTAAGGCACGCCAATGACAAACTTGCGCCCCAGGCGCATGGGCAGCGCGTGCACGGTTCGATGCCAATTTGACAGAATCATTGGCACGCTACCGCATCAATACGATCGGAGCCGAATCATCCCACCAGAAAAACACCCGGTCGCCCCAAGTGATGCCCTCGCCTTCGTACCGCGTGGTGTTGGTCTCGGTGATGCGGAAATCGCGGGCGTCGCTTGCGGGCCGCTTGACCTCGACGATGAAGGAGTTGTAGCTGCCAAAGTAGGCGATCTCGCGCACTTTGCCTTCAAACAGGTTCACTCCAGTCGCCGGACGGGTCTTGGAGATGTGAATTTTTTCCGGCCGCACGGCCACCGCCACGGCCATGCCAAGCGAACCACTGACGCCGTGGCCGACGTGCACCACGCCGCAGGCAGTCGTGACCTCGCATTGATCGGCTTCGTCCAGGGTCAACTCGCCTTCGAGCAAATTCACGTTACCGATGAAGTCGGCAACGAACCGGCAATTCGGGTGCTCGTAGATTTCTTGCGGTGTGCCGACCTGCAGCACCCGGCCGTGGCTCATCACCGCGATGCGCGATGCCATCGCCATCGCCTCGTCCTGGTCGTGCGTCACCATCACGCAGGTCACGCCCACCGATTCAAGAATATTCACCAGCTCGAACTGCGTGCGCTCACGCAGCTTTTTGTCGAGCGCACCGAGCGGTTCGTCCAGCAGCAGCAACTGCGGCTTTTTGGCCAGCGAGCGCGCCAATGCAACCCGCTGTTGTTGCCCCCCAGAGAGTTGGTGCGGCTTGCGCTTGGCAAAAGCCTCGAGCTGGGTCAACCGCAGCATTTCTTCGACACGCACCGTCATCTCTGGTTTGGCCATGCCCTCCCGCCGCAAGCCAAAGGCAATGTTGTCACAGACATACAGCTCCGCAAACATAGCATACGACTGGAACATCATGTTGATGGGTCGCTCGTTCGGTGCGAGCGCCACAATATCTACGCCGTCCAGTAGGACACTGCCCGATGTCGGCGCCTCGAACCCCGCCAGCATGCGCAGCAGCGTCGATTTGCCGCAGCCGGAGCTGCCCAGCAACGCAAAAATCTCGCCCTTGTTGATGCTCAGCGTGACATCGTCCACGGCAGGCTCTCCGTCGAAGCGTTTGACCAGATCGCGGGTCTGGAGAAAGCCGTCGCCCGGCTTGTGCGCAGTTACGCTCATGCGGCACAGGGAAAATGTGCGGCACCGATCCCGCAGTAAATGGCCATGCGGGCCGCCCGGCACGCCGCTCCGCCGCCGTCAGGCCCGGACGGATCGAGCAAGCTCACTTGCCCTTTTTGAACTGGGTGAAGACGTTGCTCATCGACTCGCGCGCGTCTCCGTTCAGCGGCGACGGCGAGACCATCTTCCCGAAGGCCGCAGCATCGGGAAACACGGCTGGATTCTGGGCAATCTCGGGTTTGACGCTGGCCAGGCTCGCCTTGTTGGCCGTGGCGTAGCTCAACTCGTTGGTGAGCGCTGCAGACACCTCGGGTCGCAAGAAGTAATTAATAAAAGCCAGTGCATTGTTGGGATGCTTGGCATCGCTTGGGATGGCCAGCGTGTCGAAGAAGATGAGCCCGCCGGTGCTGGGGAGCAGTGCCTGGATGTCGTTGCCGTTCTTGTTCTCGATGGCGCGCGCACGGGCGATGTTCATGTCTCCGGCCCAGGCCAGCGCGACGCAGGCCTTGCCGCCGGCCAGGTCGTCGATCATCGTGCTGGTGAACATGCGGATGTGGGGCCGCACTTTCGCCAGCATCTCGCCGGCTGCCTTGTGATCGGCGACGTCGTTCGAGTAGGCGTTCTTGCCTATGTAGTGCAGCGCCGGCGGCAGAACCTCGGTCGGCGAATCGAGATAAGCGATGCCGCAGCTTTTGAGCTTGGCCGTGTAGGCCGGGTTGAACACCAGATCCCAGGCGTTCTCCGGCATCGGCATGCTGCCCAGGGCTTTGGCCACTTGGGCCTTGTTGATGCCGACGGTGGTAAAGCTCCAGGCCCAGGGAATCAGGTGAATGTTGTCCGGGTCGATGTTGCCCAATTTGGCCATGATGGCCGGGTCGAGATTGCCGTAGTTGCTTATTTTTGTTTTGTCGAGTCGGGCAAGCAGTTTGCCGTCGATCTGCGGCCGGGCGAAGACCGCCCCCGGCACCACAATGTCAAAACCCGTGTTGCCTGCCACCAGCTTGGCGTGCAGCGCCTCGTTGTTCTCAAAGGTCTGGTAATTGACCTTGATGCCGGTTTCCTTCTCAAAACCGGTCACCATGTCGGCGGCGATGTAGTCCGGCCAGTTGTACACATTGAGCAGCTTTTCTTCGGTGTTTGCGGCGGCAGGGTTTGCTGCCGTCGTTGCCGGAGCGGCCGTGACGGTGCCCGAAGCGGCGGGCAGCGGCACAGTCGGGGCCGCAACCTCGTCTTTTTTCCCGCATCCGCCCAGTACAAGCGCGATCAGCAGGGCCGAAATCCATCGTTTTTTCATCATTTGGGCACTCCGTGAAAGGGAAGGGAAACCGTCGAAGAGAAGCCTCATACGCCGCCGCTACAAGCGCCGGTAGGCTAATTTTTTTTCGGATTGTATAAGAGGGATTTTGATAATCCTTTGCCGCGTGGACGCCAAGCAAAACTTGTACCGGCCCCAAGCCAGACCCCAAAAAATCAACCACCCACCACCTTGATGAACCGGGTTCGGTATTGCTCGCGCAGGAGGTTCTTTTGCACCTTCCCCATCGCATTGCGCGGCAGCTCTTGGAGAACGAAGCACAGCTTTGGAATCTTGAAATTCGCCAGCTTCGCCTTCAACTCGGCGACGATGCGGCCTGCATCGACAGCACACCCCGCCTTTGCAACGACCAGCGCAATGCCGACCTCACCGAAATCAGGGTGGGGCACGCCGACCAGCGCGCTTTCAAGCACGCCAGGCATGTCGTTGATGTAGCCCTCGATTTCAGCCGGATAGACGTTGTAGCCGCCGCTGATGATCAGGTCCTTGCTGCGGCCGACGATGACCAGGTAGCCGTGCTCATCGATGCGGCCGACGTCTCCGGTTTTGAAGAAGCCGTCTGCGGTGAATTCTTCTGCGGTTTTCTCCGGCATGCGCCAATAGCCCGAAAACACATTGGGACCCTTGACCTCGATGCCGCCGATCTCGTTGTCCGGCAAAACGCTGCCGCCCTCGCCTGTCACCTGCAGGCTGACGCCCGGCAACACCAGACCAGCGGTGCCACCGCGCGGCTGGCCGGCTTCAGGGTGATAGGGGTTTGAGGTCAGCATCACGGTCTCAGACATGCCGTAGCGCTCAACGATGGTATGGCCGGTGCGCTGCTGCCAGACGTTGAAAGTTTCGATCAGCAGCGGCGCCGAACCGGCCACGAACAGGCGCATGTTTGCACAGGCCTCGCGCGTCAAGCCAGGCTCGGCCAGCAGCCGGCTGTAGAGTGTCGGAACGCCCATGAACACCGTCGCTTCAGGCAGTTTTTTTACGACCGCCGCCGCGTCGAACGTTAAGAACCAGATCATCTTGCTGCCGTTGAGCAAGGCGCCATGCAGCGCGACGAACAGCCCGTGTACATGAAAAATCGGCAGCGCATGGATCAGCACGTCCCCGCGCTTCCAGCCCCAGTAGTCGTGCAGCACCTGCGCATTGCTCAGCAGGTTGCGGTGCGACAGCATCGCGCCCTTGCTACGGCCGGTGGTGCCGCTGGTGTAGAGAATCGCCGCGAGATCGTCTTCGGCGACACGCGCGACTTCGTGCTGGTCGCTGCACTGCGCGGCCCGCTGGAGCAGCGATCCACTGCGGTCGTCGTCGAGCGTAAAGACGTTCTGCGTGCCCGCCTGGAACGCAAGCTTGCTGACCCAACCAAAATTTTTACTGCTGCATACAACGACCGCTGGCTCGGCATTACCGATGAAATACTCGATCTCGGCAGTCTGATAGGCCGTGTTGAGCGGCAGGAAGACGTAGCCGGCGCGCAGTGTCGCCAGATACAGCATCATCGCCTCGACCGATTTGTCCACCTGCACCGCAATGCGTGCGCCGGCTGGCAGCGCCAGCGACGCCAGCAGGTTCGCCAGCATCGCGGTGGCGCGGTCGATGTCGCGCCACGAATAACGCAGACCATGCTCGGTTTCGATGGCGGTCTGGTCCATGCCGGTGCCTGATTCGGCTGGGAAGGCGGCGCGCAGTGCGGCGAAAAGATTGTGATTGATCATGTTTAGAAATTACAGGCCACGGCCGATGGATGCGCGAATCCGAAAAACCCGCTTCAAGAAAGACGCGCCGACACCATTGCCGACCGCCGCCGATCGCCGCTCGCTGCGGGCGGAACCCACGCAGCCGAATTGCCCCCCGGGTTCAGTCGAAGCTTTCAATAGCTATTAAATTAATAGCTTCTAACGCCCGGAACATATGGTCTCGAAGCAGAAATTATGAAGAACAAAAAGACTTGAAGTTGACCAGGCAGCGCCGAACGCCAGATCGTCGCACGCGCCTCCCGGGCGCGCAACGACCACGCCCGCTGACGGTCGGGGCCGACAGCGACTCAATCGAGTGTCACGCCGCCCGACGCCTTGACGACCTTCGCCCACTTTGCCATCTCAAGCTGCACAAAGCCGCCAAACGCGCCGCTTTGCAGGTCGGCAAATTCTGCCCCCTGGCTGGCCCAAATCTGTTTGGACTCCGGTGTCATGCAGGCAGCCCGCAGGGTTTCGATGGCCTTTGCCTGAACTTCAGGGGGCGTGCCCTTTGGCGCCCAAACGCCGTACCAGGTGGTCACGTCGTAAGCGGGCAGCCCGAGCTCCAGCGCCGATGGCACGTCCGGAAAAGCCGGGTTGCGGGTACGCCCCGCGACCATCAGGGGTTTGATCCGCCCACCCCTGATATGGGTCGCAGACGAGCCGAGGCCGTCGAACATCATGTCCACGTTGCCGCCTATCAGATCTTGCAGGGCGGGACCGGCGCCCCGGTAAGGAATATGCGTGATGAAAGTCTGGGTCTGCTGTTTGAACAACTCGCCCGCCAGATGGTGTGACGTACCACTGCCAGCCGAGCCGTAGTTGAGCTTGCCGGGATTTTTTTGGACGAACTCGATGAATTCCTTGTAGCTGCTCGCCGGCACCTTTTTCGGGTTCACCACCAGCACCTGCGGCACGCGGGCGACCAGGATCAGCGGAATGAAGTCCTTGTCGATTTCGTATGGCAGTTTCGGATAGACACTGGGGGCGATGGTGTGGTGAACCGCCCCCATGAAAAGCGTGTAGCCGTCTGGCGTTGCCTTGGCTGCGATTGCTGCGCCAACGGTGCCGCCACCCCCGCCTTTATTGTCGATGACCAGCTGCTGGCCGGACAGTTTGGCGAACTGCGCCGACATTGGCCGGGCAAACGCATCGGTGCCGCCGCCTGCCGGAAACGGCACGATCAGGGTCACCGGTTTTGCCGGCCAGGCCGACTGCGCTTGGGTGGCAAAAGCGCTCATGGCCATTGCGGCAGTGCCGACACGCAGCACCGTCCGGCGAGTAGCGGGGAGATTGGAGTTGAAATTCATTCAGAGTCCTGTGTGAGAAAAATAAGGTCGCAAGTCAGCGCTCAAATATACAAATCTTCGATCGCGTCGGCCACGGGGATTTTCCCCTGCGCCAACAGCGCGCGGTGCTTGTCGAGCCGCTTCGGGTCATACAGATAATTGACCATCAAGCCATACGACTGTTTGATGCCTTTCGGCGACGGATCGCCAAGCCAGTCGAGCCGTTCAATCCGGGCACCATTGCCAAGGTGGAAACGCGCCACCGGATCTAGGGGTTTGCCGCCCTCGTGCGCCTGCCCAAGGTAATGCGCTGCACAGCGCAGCAGCATCTGGCGAACTGGTGACTTCGCGTGAAGATGGAGGGCGGTCTCGGCGGCGGCCAGAAATGCGGCCGCAGTGGGCGGCTGGCTCGCCAGAGCGAGCCCAAGCGCCGCACGTTCTTTTTCGGTCAACTTTTCAAGCATCGCCGCCGCATGTTTGTCGAGCCAGCCCCGAAAACCCGGGATGGGCGAAAGCGTGGCAAAACAGCGCAATTTCGGAAATTCAATCTTCAGCGCTTCCACCACGCGCTTGATCAACGAGTCGCCGAAGCTCACGCCGCGCAGGCCCGTCTGGGTGTTGCTGATCGAATAGAAAATTGCGGTCCTGGCCTTGTTCAGGTCGGCCGCATCGGCCGATTCGTCCAGCAGGGGCGTGATGCAGGTGGCCATGCTGTCCATCAATGCCACCTCGACAAAGATCAGCGGTTCGTCAGGCAGGCGCGGGTGAAAAAACCCGTAACAGCGGCGGTCCGAGTCGAGCCGGTTCTTGACGTCGGCCCAGCTTCGTATGTCGTGCACGGCCTCATACCGAATCAGTTTTTCGATCAGCGAGGCGGGCGAATCCCAGCTGATGCGGCGCAGGTCGAGAAACCCGAAGTCAAACCAGGTCGAGAACATATATTCCATCTCGATATCGAGCGCCTGCAGCCGCTTGTCGGCCGTCAGGTGCGGCAGCAGCTCGGCGCGCAAATCCACCAAAAAACGGATGCCCCCGGGAAAGGCGCTGAAGCGTTGCAGCAAGCGGCGGCGCGGCGACACCGTGGCCCGGCGCAAACGCACTTCTGCAGCCGCCTCGTCGGCCGTGCCCAGATGCGCCGCATACTGAGCCTGCGCTAGCTTGACCTTTTCAGGGTCGGCCGTGAATTCTTCGCTCATCAACAGCCACATGTCGCGCCGCTCGTTCGCCTCGGCCCGGACATACCACTCGGCCACGCCGCTGGCGCGCCGGCCGCCTTCGATCTCGCTGACTTGCGGATCAACGATGTTCTTCAGCTCCTGCAGCGTACGGCGCAGCACCCGCGGCGACAAGGCTTCCTGGTTTTGTCGAAGCAAGGCTTTAAGCCTTTCGCGGGTTGAACGCGGCGCCGAAGCGGCGGCGTCTTTTTTGTCCGCCGGAATCGCAGCGGCAGCAGGGCCGCTTTTGGCCGCTGCATCGCCCGCGCTGCGCAGCTCTGGCCGCTTGGTATTGAGCCAGTCGGAGGCGGTCATAGCGTGGCCCTTTGGGAAACCTCACTGGCGACGTGGCGCTGCGTCGCCCATACCCACATTCCGATGCCGACGAGCACCATTGGCACGCACAGCCACTGACCCATGCTCAGGCCGAGCGCCAGAATGCCCAGGTAGTCATCTGGCTGACGATAGAACTCCGCGATAAAGCGAAACACGCCGTAGCCGACCAGGAACGCGCCGGACACCTGCCCCATGCGGCGCGGTTTACGTGCGTAGAGCCAAAGCAGTACGAAAAGCAGAACGCCTTCCAGCAAAAATTGATAGACCTGAGAAGGATGGCGCGGCAGCATCGAGCCGCTGTTTTTGAAGACCATGCCCCAGGGCAGGTCCGGGCTGCTAAAGCGCCCCCACAACTCGCCATTGATGAAGTTGCCGACGCGGCCTGAGGCCAAGCCGAGCGGCACGCACGGCGCTATGAAGTCCATCACCTGCAGCCACGGCCGCTGGCGCGAACGCGCAAACCACCACTGCGACACCAGCACCCCAATCAGTCCACCATGAAAGCTCATGCCGCCCTGCCACACCGCGAAAATCTCCAGCGGATGCGCAGCGTAATACGCCGGTTTGTAGAACATGCAGTAACCCAGCCGCCCCCCGATGACTACGCCCATCACGCCGAGAAACAGGATGTCTTCGATGTCGCGGCGGGACCAGGCGCCCGCCCCCGTGATTGAGGCGAAGGGCTCATGCCGCAGCCGGCGTGTCGCCATAAAAAAGAACAGGCCAAAGGCCGCCAGGTAAGTCAGGCCGTACCAATGGATTGCGATGGGGCCAAGCTGCAGCGCGACCGGGTCGATTTGGGGGTGAATCAGCATGGGCTTATTTTGCACTGCGCCAGGACGGGAATCGACCAGTCTCCTGCCATGTACTCACGCCATATACGTTGCGCTCAAAGGGAGTTCCCATAGTGGCCACGACAATCTTCATCACCAACCGGACCCAGCCTGTTCGCCTGCCTGCTGGAATGCGCCTGCCCAGTGACATCAAGCGCGTCGATGTACGCGCAAGAGGCAATGAACGCATCATTGCGCCGCTCAACCAGTCGTGGGACTGCTTCTTCAAAGACGGCCCACAGGCGACCGACGACTTCATGCCCGAACGCGCATCGCAGGACCAAACGAAGCGTGAAGACTTCTGATGCTGCGTTATCTGCTTGACACCAACATCGTCATCTACGTGATCCCACGCCGAACCATCAGGGCACTCGAAATTTTTAATCAGAACGCCGGCCGCATGGCGATCGCATCCACCACGCTGGCCGAACTGATGCGCGGCGCAGAAAAAAGCACCAACCCGCCTGCGAATCTGGCGGTAGTGGAAGATTTTTTCAGCCCACTTGAGGTGCTGGCCTACTGGGCCAAGGCCGTCCAGCACTACGGCGCGATTCGGTCCTCGCTACAGGCCAAACGCCAGACCATCGGCATCAATGAGCTGCACCGTGCAGCGCACGTACCCAGCGAAGGATTGACGCTGGTGACCAACGACGTGCGTGAGTTTGTGCGGGTCGATGCTTCGCAACCTGAAAACTGGGCGTTTTGACACAGGTTTGCGAGGGTTTGCATATGAATCGCTTCCTGCGCGGCCTGCGATGCGGGTTGGCCTGCGCGAGCGTGGATAGAAGGCTTCAAGGCGGTCAGAGGGAGGCGTTACTCGCTATATTTTCAGTAGCTGCTCGCGCATATCCCAAGTGGGCTACAGGCACTGTAGCTAGGATCAGGTCCTGGATTTTAACCCCGGGACTCACGACTCTGTCCGGATGCAATTGAGGGGCCCATTTTGTGTATCGCAGGGTGGTTTTTCCTGCGGGAAACGCCCAGCATTCCAGGGGGCCTGATCAGCCGGGCGACTCGCCGATAAATGCCACAAAACGCTGCAGCACCGGGTTGCGGGTTGCCTCGGGCCAGACCAAGCTGGTTTCGCAGTCGGGCACTTCGGCTGGCGCGCGGCCCGCCGATGCGCGCCCTGATCGGCCAGCCGACACGCGGCGGTACACCACGCCAGACCGCTGGTATTGGCGTACGCTTTCTGGCACCCAGGCCACACCGAAACCCGCCGACACTAGGTTCACGATGGTTTGCATCTGGATGGCTTCCTGCGCGACTTGCGGCAAGCGGCCGGCTGAGTGATAGAGCGAGAAAACCGCGTCATGCAGCGACGGCACGATGCGGCGCGGAAAGATCACCAGCGGCTCGGCCAGCACCCTTGCAAGGGTCGGTGCCCGTCCTGCGGCGAGCACATGCGACTCGGGCAGCGCCAGCACCAGCGGCTCGCTGGCGACCTGCACACGCGCCAGGCCAGGCGGCGCAAAGCCCGGGGAATGCAAAATGAAACCGGCGTCGATGTCGCCCCGCGCGAGCAGGTCAAGCTGCACGTCGCCGGTGGCTTCGACTAGTTCCAGCACGACTTGCGTATGCTGCAGCCGGAACGCCCGAACCCACTGCGGCAGCAGCGCAAAACCCACGGTGGAAACAAAAGCCAGACGCAGTCGGCCCGCCTGCCCGTTGGCGCTGGCGCGGGCCAGCAGCGGCAGCGCACGCGCACGCGCCAGCAGGTCACGCGCCTCGGGCACCAGCACCGCACCGGCGGACGTGATCTGTACGCTGCGCCGGGTTCGATCAAAGAGCTTGACGCCAAGCAGGTCTTCAAGCTGGGCAATCGCCTGCGTCAGCGGCGGCTGGGTCATGTTCAGGCGCTGGGCGGCGCGGCTGAAATGAAGCTCCTCGGCAACGGCGAGAAACTGCCGCCACAGCCGCAACTCGATCATGGGTTCAGAGCGTAAGGGTCCATCGGCATTCATATCCAGGGCATATTAATACGCCATAGAAAATGGATTGGAAAGAATAAGCCACCCGCTCCATACTTTGCTCTGCGCTTCGTTCGCCTCCGCTCGCCCCGTGTTCAATATTCCGACCACCCAAAAAGACACCCATGGAAATCAAAACCATCACGCTCAACCCCCGCAGCAAAAACATTACCGAAGGAAAAGCACGCGCGCCCAACCGTTCGATGTACTACGCCATGGGCTACGAAGCCGACGATTTCAAGAAACCAATGATTGGCGTCGCCAATGGGCACAGCACCATCACACCGTGCAACAGTGGCCTGCAAAAACTGGCGGATGCGGCGATTAACGCAATCGAAGACGCCGGCGGCAATGCGCAGGTGTTCGGCACGCCGACGATTTCCGATGGCATGGCGATGGGAACCGAAGGCATGAAGTATTCGCTGGTCAGCCGCGAGGTGATTTCGGACTGCATTGAGACCTGCGTGCAGGGCCAGTGGATGGACGGCGTGCTGGTCATCGGCGGCTGCGACAAGAACATGCCGGGCGGGCTGATGGGCATGTTGCGCGCCAACGTGCCGGCAATTTATGTGTATGGCGGCACGATCCTGCCTGGCTCGTATCAAGGTAAAGACTTGAACATCGTCAGCGTGTTTGAAGCTGTCGGTGAGAACGCCGCCGGCCGCCTGAGCGACGAAGACCTGCTGCAGATCGAGCGCCGGGCAATTCCCGGCCCTGGCAGTTGCGGCGGCATGTACACCGCCAACACGATGTCGAGTTCGTTCGAGGCATTGGGCATTTCGCTGCCCTATTCGAGCACGATGGCAAACCCGCACGACGAGAAAACGAACTCGGCGAAGGAGTCGGCCAAGGTGCTGGTCGAGGCCATCAAAAAAGACATCAAGCCGCGCGACATCGTGACGAGAAAAGCGATTGAAAATGCGGTCGCGGTCATCATGGCGACCGGCGGTTCGACCAACGCAGTGCTGCACTTTCTGGCGATCGCGCATGCGGCCGAAGTCGAATGGACCATCGACGACTTCGAGCGCGTGCGCCAAAAAACGCCGGTGCTGTGTGACCTGAAGCCCTCAGGCAAATACCTCGCGGTGGACCTGCACAAGGCTGGCGGCATTCCGCAGGTCATGAAGATGCTGCTGAACGCGGGGCTGCTGCACGGCGACTGCCTCACCATCAGCGGCCAGACGATTGCAGAGGTGCTCAAAGACGTGCCCGATGCGCCGCGCACCGACCAGGACGTGATTCGCGGGATCGACAAACCGATGTATGCGCAGGGCCACCTTGCCATCCTCAAAGGCAACCTGTCCCCAGAAGGCGCGGTCGCCAAAATAACCGGCCTGAAAAACCCGGTGATCACCGGCCCGGCGCGCGTATTTGACGACGAACAGTCGGCCCTAGCCGCAATTCTGGCCGGCAAGATCGTCGCCGGAGACGTGATGGTGCTGCGCTACCTCGGGCCCAAAGGCGGGCCGGGGATGCCGGAAATGCTGGCTCCAACGGGCGCGCTGATTGGCGCCGGGCTTGGGGAAAGCGTCGGCCTGATCACCGATGGGCGTTTTTCGGGCGGCACTTGGGGGATGGTGGTGGGCCATGTCGCGCCCGAAGCGGCGGCCGGCGGCAACATTGCGTTTATCCGGGAGGGCGATTTCATCACCATCGACGCCCGCAAGCTGCTGCTGCAATTGAACATCAGCGATACCGAACTGGCTGCGCGCAAAGTCGGCTGGACCGCGCCAAAACCGCGCTACACCCGCGGTGTGCAGGCCAAGTTCGCTTTCAATGCATCGAGCGCCAGCAAGGGCGCGGTGCTGGACGATTACTGATGGGTAAAAAGCAGCTCAACGCCGCTTTTTGAGCATGCCCATCGCATCGCGCTGCTTGTCGATGCGTTCGGCCTTGCGCTTGTCCATTTTGTCCATTTCCTTCTTCTTGGTGTAGCCCGACCGGTCAGCCCAGGCCCACCAGACTACGGCCAGCGCAAAAGGCAAGAGCGCCAACCACCAGCTCCATGCGGCGAACGGACCGATCTCCAGACCTTTTAGAGCCAGCAAAGCGACTCCCAGCAACAAAAAATACATTACTTACTCCTGCAAAATGGCATTTGCGACGGCCGCTATGCCGCTTGGTACGGGTCAACCGGAGTGCCGGGAATCACGTTGTGGGACTGTACCCGAACCTCCTGTTTTCGATAAAAGGAATCCCCATGAAGCTCGTTTTTTCCGCTCTTGCCCTTGCTGCCCTTGCTACCCTTTCCGGCCTCGCGGCGACCTCTGCACTGGCGGACATGCAGTTGGCAACGGCAAAAAACTGCATGGCCTGCCATGCAGTGGACAAAAAACTGGTCGGGCCGTCGTACAAAGACGTCGCAGCAAAGTACGCCGGCCAGAAAGACGCCATTGATAAATTGGCCGACAAGGTGGTCAAGGGCAGCGCAGGCGTCTGGGGACCGGTGCCCATGCCGGCCAATGCGCAGATCTCGGCGGACGACGCCAAAAAGCTGGTGGCCTGGATCCTGACGCAAAAGTAAATGCAGCCCTGAACTGCAGCGAGCGCCGCCCCGGCGCCACAACCAAAAAAGCCCGTTTTTCACGGGCTTTCTTTTGGGCGGTTGGCGCGACTGGCGCGCCTCCCGAGCCTCTGCGGCCACGACTTAAATCGGCTCCGCCAACTGCTCCAGAATCGCCGGGTTTTCCAGCGTCGAAGTATCTTGCGTGATGGCCTCGCCTCTTGCAATGCCGCGCAGCAGGCGCCGCATGATCTTGCCGCTGCGGGTTTTCGGCAGATTGTCGCCAAAACGAATATCTTTTGGCTTGGCGATCGGGCCGATTTCCTTGCCCACCCAGTCGCGCAACTCCTTGGCAATCTTCTTGGCCTCTTCACCGGTCGGCCGGGACCGCTTCAGCACCACGAACGCGACAATCGCCTCGCCAGTGAGGTCGTCCGGCCGGCCCACCACCGCAGCCTCAGCCACCAACGCCGAGTGCGCGACCAGGGCCGACTCGATTTCCATGGTCCCCATGCGGTGGCCAGAAACGTTCAGCACATCGTCGATGCGGCCAGTGATGCGGAAATAGCCGTTGTCAATATTGCGCACCGCCCCGTCGCCAGCCAGGTGGTAGCTGCCGCCCATTTCCGACGGGAAGTAGCTTTTCTTGAAGCGCTCGGGATCGTTCCAGATGGTTCGGATCATCGAAGGCCACGGCCTCTTGACGACCAGCATGCCGCCCGAGCCGTCGGGCACGTCGGCACCGACCTCATCGACGATGGCCGCCATGATGCCGGGTAGCGGCAGCGTGCAGCTGCCTGGCACCAGCGGGGTCGCGCCCGGCAGCGGCGTGATCATGTGGCCGCCGGTTTCGGTCTGCCAGAAGGTATCGACAACCGGGCAGCGCTCGCCTCCAACATGCTTGTGGTACCACATCCAAGCTTCCGGATTGATAGGCTCGCCGACGGTGCCGAGGATGCGCAGGCTGCTCAGGTCAGAGCGCGCGGGGTGAATCTTCTCGTCGGCTTCGGCGGCCTTGATCAACGAGCGAATGGCGGTCGGTGCGGTGTAAAAAATCGACACCTTGTGCTTCTCGATCATTTGCCAAAAGCGGCCGCCGTTCGGGTAGGTCGGGATGCCCTCAAAAATGACCTGCGTCGCTCCGGCGGCCAGCGGCCCGTAGGCGACGTAGGTGTGACCGGTGATCCAGCCGATGTCCGCGGTGCACCAGAACACGTCGGTCGGTTGCAGGTCGAAGGTCCAGTCCATCGTCAGCTTGGCCCACAGCAAATAGCCGCCGGTCGCGTGCTGCACGCCCTTGGGCTTGCCGGTCGAACCCGACGTGTAAAGAATGAACAGCGGGTGCTCGGCACCGACGAATTCCGGAGGGCAGTCCGGCGCAGCCTGTGCGGCGATCTCATGCATCAGGCTGTCGCGACCGGCAACCATGTTGCACGCAGTCGCGGTGCGCTGATAGACGACGACGTTTTTGATCGACTCGCAACCGCCCAGCGCAATGCCTTCATCGACGATGGCTTTGAGCGGCAGCTCCTTGCCGCCGCGCATCTGGAAGTTCGCGGTGATGACGGCCACCGCGCCCGCGTCCTGAATGCGCTCTTGCAGGCTCTTGGCCGAAAAGCCGCCAAAGACCACCGAATGCGTGGCACCGATGCGGGCACAGGCCTGCATTGCGATCACGCCTTCAACCGTCATCGGCATGTAGATGACGACGCGGTCGCCCTTTTTGATTCCCAAACCCTTCAGCGCACTGGCGAACTGGCAAACCCGTGCATGCAGTTCCTTGTAGCTGACGTTGGTGACTTTGCCGTCGTCGCTTTCAAAAATGATCGCCTTTTTGTTCTCGACCGGCGTTCCGAGATGCCGGTCCAGGCAGTTGTACGAGGCGTTGATTTCGCCGTCGGCAAACCAGCGGTAAAACGGCGCGTTGGATTCATCCAGCACCTCGGTAAACGGTTTCTTCCAGCTCAGGTTTTCGCGGGCCAGCCGCGCCCAGAAGCCTTCAAAATCGCTTTCGGCCTCGGCGCACAGGCTCTGGTAGGCGTCCATGCCCGAAATACGCGCCGCCTTGACAGTAGCGGCTGATGGCGGAAAGACCCGGTTTTCAACCAAAACGGACTCAATGTGGGAACTTGGCGAACTCATTGTGCGTGTCTCCTGTATGTGATGAAAGGCGTGGTACTGTCCCGCGTGGCACTTACGGGTCACTGACTTTCGGAGAGCCCGGACAACGCCTTACCTGCAATTTACACCCCCTACGAACTCGCCGCCCGCCGGGCAACAAAATTTACCAACGCCATCCAAATCCCATGTCAGACCTTCCACCCCAAAAGATTCCGCCGCTGCGCCCGATTCCCAGTTTCATCTTCGCCAGCCGCTGGCTGCAGTTGCCGCTCTATGTGGGATTGATCGTCGCGCAGGGGGTTTACGTGTTTCACTTCCTGGTGGAGTTGCTGCACTTGGTGGAGGCGGTTTTCGGCAGCCAGACCGCGCTGCAGGCGCTGGTCAACAGCATCGGCTACAAAACCGCTGCGCCCATCACCTCGCTCAACGAAACCGTGATCATGCTGGTCGTGCTGGCGCTGATCGACGTGGTGATGATCTCCAACCTGCTGATCATGGTGATCGTCGGCGGCTACGAAACTTTCGTGAGCCGCATGAACCTTCGAGGCCACCCCGACCAGCCCGAATGGCTTAGCCACGTCAATGCGTCGGTGCTGAAAGTCAAGCTGGCCACTGCCATCATCGGAATCAGCTCCATCCATTTGCTCAAAACCTTCATCAACGCCGACAACTACACCGACCGGGTGCTGATTGCGCAAACGGTGATTCACATCACCTTCCTGCTGTCTGCCATGGCTATTGCCTACACCGACAAGCTGATGTCCGGCATCGCATCGCAAAAGCACTGAGCCTCTGTTGGCGGCTAGAACGGCCAGCGTGAGGATCAAATCGGCCTCAAACCCAATGATTACCGGCGTGAAAAGCTATTAAATAGATAGCGTTTGCGATAGGCCGTTACGGGTGACAGGCCGAATCAACGCACGGCGGCGTCTTTTCCACTGCGCACCAGCATCAGGCTACCCACGCTACCCGCCAGCAGCGAGCCGCCCAGCACGCCGATCTTGAGCTGCGTTTCGAAGACTGCACCCTGCCCCTGGAAAGCCAAGCCGCCTATGACGAGTCTCATATTGAAGCCGACGACGCCGATCAGACAGAAGCAGACCGCTTTCCCAAGGTCAAACCGACTACGGCGATCATCGGCATCACCTCGATCCACCTGTTCAAGACCTTCAGCAACGCCGCCAATTACAACTTGAAGGTGCTGATGCGGCAGACCATCATTCACACTGTCTTCCTGTTCAGCGCCCTCGCGATTGCGCTGACTGATCGCCTGATGTCGCACTCCCAGCATCCCTCCCGCTAAACTTTCACGCTAAGGCTCCACATGACTATTTTGTTGTTTATTGGCGGCCTGATTGGCCTGATTATTGGTGCGGAGCTGCTGGTGCGCGGCGCGTCCAAGCTGGCGCTGTCCTTCGGCATCTCGCCGCTGGTGGTGGGATTGACGATCGTTGCCTTCGGCACCAGCGCGCCCGAGGTGGCGGTTTCGGTAGGCGCTGTGCTGGACGGCAGAACCGACATCGCGATCGGCAACGTGGTCGGCAGCAACATCTTCAACGTGTTGTTCATCCTCGGCGTGTCAGCGCTGATCACGCCGCTGGTGGTCAACATCCAGTTGATCCGCCAGGAAGTGCCGATCATGATCGGGGCCTCGCTGCTGCTGCTGGCGCTCGGCCTGGACGGCAAGCTGAGCTTTGTCGATGGCGGTATTCTGTTTGGCTTGATG
>JAJAYS010000262.1 GCA_026786065.1 Polaromonas sp. | reverse complement strand
GGAGCGGGCACGGCGGGACTGCTTCCCACGCCACCACCACCGCCACCGCAGCCGTAAACCGACAGCAGGCACAGGCCCGCTAACGCCAGCGCAGTGCGCCGAATCGAAGGTTTCATGAAGCTCTTCCAGTAGGTGAACAAGAAAATGAAGGTAAGAAATTTCTTACAGGTCGGCATCACCCAAATGGGGGGTGGGAGGGTTGGTCCCCGGGTACGAGGCGACCGAGGCCGGGAGCAGCGACGGCGCAACTCCCCCCGCTCTCCTGAGAAATTTAAGATAAAACCGGCTAATAGCCAGTAAATACCGGCGTAAGCAGCTATAAAATACATAGCGACTACGCGACGACTGCGCTGCTCAAGTGAAGCAACCCGGGCCAGGCGGCGGCCTCAAAACCCGGTCTGCAGCATCGCCCATCCGGTTGATTGACAGACCGCCTCGCAGCGCTACGCTCAGGCGATGCTTTTGCTTACAGCTCCTTCAACCGCGCACCCGATTTCGCCCCAAGCGAAACTCGTTCAGGACCAATACATCGCACTCTTCCTGCGTCAGAACAAACGCGCGCAGGGCGGTATTTTTCTGTGCGCCGCCGCAATTTTTCTGATGTTGACACTGCGCGTCGAAGGCGCATGGCCGTCGATATGGGCCGGCTTTTTTATGGTTCTGACCGGCGTGCGCATCGCCTTCACCGACCGTCTGGTTGGCAGGGGCGAGGCGCCGCTGGTGGCGTTGTCGTCCCTGATGCTTCTTAGTGGCGTGGGGCTTGCGCTGCCGCTGCTCGCCTTTGGTCAGCTGACCGATGTTGATCGGGCATTCGTCTCAACAGTGCTGATCGCCGTCTCCACCGCGTCGGTGTCGAGCACCAGCGGTTACCGCAGCATATTTTTATGGTTTGCCGGGCCGATTCTGCTGGCCTTGAGCGCCGCGTGGGCGCTGACGGCAACGACCGGAGAGGACCTGTGGGTCGGCCGCGGAATGGGTGGCCTTTTGCTGATCTACATCGGTTTTCTGGTTGCGCTGGGACGCGATGCGTTCCGGATCTTCGACGAGTCCTGCCGCATTCGTTTTACCGAGACGGAGCTGAATGCGCGCATGGCCAAGGCGCTGGAAAGCGCCGAGGAGGCCAGCCAGGCCAAGACACGCTTTCTGGCGGCTGCCAGCCACGACCTGCGCCAGCCGCTGCACACCATCAGCGTGCTGGTGGCCGCAATGGGCCTGCGCAAGCTCGACCCGCGCAGCGCAGAAATTGTGCAGATGCTCGGGACGGTGAGCCAGTCGTTGTCGGGGCAGCTTGACGGACTGCTGGACGTGTCGCGGCTGGACGCCGGCATAGTGAAACCCGAGGTTCGTGTTGAATCTGTCGATGAGATCCTCCGGGCGCATGTGGCGGCCATTGAGGCCACGGCCAGTCAAAAGGGCCTGAAGATGCGGTTTCACAGCGACGGCCCGGTTCATGCGACGACCGACGCCAATTTGTTGCTGCGCATTGTTGGCAACCTGACGGGCAACGCGCTGAAGTTCACCTCGTCCGGCGGCATAGCGGTTTCAGTGAAAAAGCACAACCGCCAGGTGCTGATAGAGGTGGCCGACACCGGCGTCGGCATCCCAATGGCCGACCAGCAAAGGGTGTTTCAGGAGTTCTACCAGGTCGAGAACCCGGAGCGCGACCGCTCGAAAGGCCTCGGATTGGGGCTGGCGATCGTTCAGCGCTTATGCGGCCTTCTCGACATCCAGCTGGAGATGCGGTCGGAGTTTGGCCGGGGCACTTGCTTTACTTTGACAATGCGCGCAGTCGATGCGCCCTTGGCCTTGCCAGTGGCTACGCTGGCGGCCCTTGTCAATGTGGGCAGCGTGCGCGTGCTGGTGGTGGACGATGAGGTCGCAGTGCGCGAAGGCATGCGGGTGTTGCTCGAAGAGCTTGGCTGCGAGGTCCTGCTGGCCGATGGTGCGGCCCAGGCCGAGCGGCATGCGCGCGCCGGGAGCCTGGACATGGTGATTTCCGACTTTCGCTTGCGGGACCGCGCCGACGGCATCGATGTGATCCGCCAGTGCCTGGCGATCTGCCCCGGCCTGTATGCGTTGCTGATCAGCGGTGACACCGCGCCCGACCGCCTGAAGCAGGCCCATGCGGCGCAGATTCCGCTGCTGCACAAACCGGTAGCGCTCGACGAGCTGATGCGCCACATCGAGCAAGCCAAGGAGCGGACATGAGTCTCTTGACGTCACCCGGCTTTGCGGGAGCCGAAAGCGCTTTGCGAGAGCCCAACCTGGAGCCCGACCCGGAGCCCGAGCCCGCCGGGAACACCGCACCAGGAAGCGGCGGCGAAGGCGCCGATCCTCGCCGCACGCGTTCCTTGTCCATCGGACTGGTCGATCTTGCGACCCGACTCCGAAAAAAACCCGAAACCATTTTCGACGTGGTGATCGTCGGCAGCGGCTACGGCGCCAGCGTGGCGGCGCAGCAGCTGGCTGGCCTGGAGAGCAGCAAGGGCAGCGTCTCCATCTGCGTGCTGGAGCGCGGTGCCGAATACCTGCCGGGCATGTTTCCATCCGCTCTGGGCGACATGCCGGCCCACACACGCTTCAGCGCTCAGGCCAGTGGCCGGGTAATGGGCAACCGCGAAGGGCTTTTCGACCTGCGACTCGGCGCGGACGTCTCGGCTCTGGTCGCCAGCGGCCTGGGCGGCGGCTCGCTGATCAACGCCGGGGTGTTGCTGGAGCCAGACGGCCCGTCGCTGCATGCGAGCCTGCCGCCCACAGCGGCGACAGACCTTGAAAAGAAGTTTTTGGCTGAGGCAAAGCACCTGTTGCTTGGCTCGCCGCCGCCGGGCGGGTCGCACACCATCACCGGTAGCCCGATGTACCGCAATAAGGGCTATCCGCTCAAGTTCCATCGGCTGCAGGACCTGGGCACTGGCCAGCCCGCCGGTGACAAGCTGGTGTCCAGGCCAGCGGTGATGTCGGTGGCGATGCGGGCCCGCAATCCTGATGCGCACAGCGTCGATCTGAATGCCTGCAACGGCTGCGGCGACTGCATGACCGGCTGCAACGTCGGGGCCAAGGCCTCGCTCGACACCAACTTGCTGGCACAGGCGAAAAAAGCCGGTGCCGAGCTGGTGACCGGGGCTGCCGTGCTGTCGCTGGCCCGTGTTGCTGGCGCGGTTCGGCCGCCGGGCGGCGCCAGCGCACCGCTGGAAGCCATCGACGCCGGGGAATCCGACGATGCTGGTGGGTTTTGGGAGCTGGATGTGGTGCACACATCGCCTGCGCTGCAACGGCGTGAGGCCAGCCCATTGAAAATCAAGGCGCGGCGGGTCATCCTGGCTGCCGGCGCCCTCGGCTCGCCTGAAATTTTGCTGCGTTCCCGAAACGAGCGGCTGTCTTTTTCCAGCAGGCTGGGCGAAAAATTCTCCTGCAACGGCGACAACATTGCTGCTGTTCATCGGTTGCCTGCGGACGCCCCGAGCCCCGCCGGTCCCGGGACGCAGGGGCTTGAGCAGAGCGCCCTAAAACCTGCTCACAGCACAGCCGACGAGAATCAGGCCCTGGGCGCGCGCCAGGTCGGCCCGACCATCACTAACCTGCTCCAAGTGCCCGCCGCCGGGGAGCGAAAAGACTTCTGGATTCAGGAGTTCGCGGTGCCTGCCCCGCTGAAGCGGCTGTTTGCCGAAGTCGTGACCACCGGGCGGGTGCTGGCCGACCTGCAAAAGGCCGATATGTCGGGCCACGGCGCAGAAACGGACGGGGACACCGACCCGTGCGCCGTCGATGACGCTGCGGTGGAAAGCACCTTGATGGTCGGCCTGATCGGCCACGACAGCGCCGAAGGCAGCCTGCACCTGCCCCTGCCCCAAGTCCTTGATCGCCTTGAGCAGCACCAGGAAGGCAGCATCCAGATCGTCTGGCCCCAGGCCCGGCACGGCATGCAGCTTCATGCGGCCCATAAAAAGCTCGAAGACCTGTGCGGCAAAGCCTTTCCGGGCGCGACGGTGATTGCCAACCCGCTGTGGCGCTTGCTGCCGGAGACGCTGGAAGACCTGGTGTCGCAACCGCTCGGGCCGGTGTTGACGGTGCACCCGCTGGGCGGTTGTGCGATGGGCACCGATGCGACGCTCGGCGTCGTCAATGAATTCGGTGAGGTGTTCAACGCTGCGGGCGCATCTCCAACCGAGGTGTTTGACGGGCTGGTGGTGCTCGATGGCTCGGTCATCGGCGGCTCGCTCGGGGCCAATCCGTTGTTGACCATCGCGGCGTTGGCGTTGCGTGCGGTCGGGCATTTGCAAACGCGGTGGGGTTTTGAAGAGTTCGCCGAGCCGGCCTGCCTGGAACGCCGCCCGGTCGCAGCCGCTGCCCAGCCCACCTACACCGTGCCGCCCATCGACACCAAGGTCGGCGTGGTCGAGCGGCTTTGGGGCCATGTCGAGCTGCAAATCACTTCGCTTCAAGCTGCTCCATTTTTGTTTGAGCTGACGCTGGCTTACCAGCCAGTCGGGCTGCGCAGCCTGATGAAACTTTGGGGCGGGCGCGAACTGCAGGTCGATGAAAACCGCTCATACCTGCGGCTGTACGACTCCGGTGCGTGGGACCCGCAGACCCGGCGCTTTGCCAGCGACCTGCGCCGCTTCAAGACCGACGACGAGCGGGTCAAGGATGTGGTTTTGGAAGCCCGCCTGAGCGGTAGGCTGAAGTTTCTTGCGCGTGAAAAGTCCAGCGGGCTGGGCCGTTGCCGGAGGGCTCTTTGGGCCTTTCTCCAAAACCGCGGCAAGCGCGACATCTGGCAGGAGCTAACCGCGTTTTTTAAGGGCACGAGAACGCTTTCGGCTTGGGCGCCGACCGTCCAAAAAGGGTTGTTTGCCGGGGCCTTCGCCCTGATGGGCCGGATCATCGATGCCGTCAAACTGGCGACCCGCGCGGGCGAGGTTCGGCGTCTCAACTACGCACTGAACCTGGGCGAGGTGCGGCTTGTACGCGCAGGCGCGGTCGCTGACGCTTTGGCCGCAGCGCTACCCGGAAAGCAGGTCCTGGGCGAAAAGCGCCTGACCTACAACCGGCGCGGCAACCCGTGGGCGCAACTGACGACGCTGGAGCTGACCGGGTTTGCGCCGCTGACCAAGCGCTCAAACCGCCGGCTCCGGCTTGACGCCCAGTACATGGTGCAGACCAATCTGCCGCTGATCGAGCTGACCGCGCAGCAGAACAAGGTCAACTCGCTGCTTGACATGGCGAGCTTCGGGCTCTTCGTGACGCGCATCATGCTGCAGATTCATCTGTGGAGCTTTCGCAAGCCCGACGCGGCGCAGCCGCGCATCGTGCAGCGGCTGCCCGGCGCGCTGCCCGGCCTGCCGCCACCCGAGCTGACGCACCTGACAGTAGGGCACCACCGCAAGACCGACGAGCCGATTACCGTACGCTTGGCGCGCTATCGACCGGCGGCGGGTGCCAGTGTGGGTGCCTTGCCACCGCTGGTGATGATTCACGGTTACAGCGCCAGCGGCACCACCTTTGCCCATCCGTCTTTGCAGCCCAGTGCGGCCCGCTACTTTTGCGATCAGGGCCGCGAGGTCTGGGTGATCGACTTGCGCACCAGTGCCGGTATGCCCACCGCGATCCAGCCGTGGGCGATGGAGGAGGTGGCGCTGATCGATATTCCGGCGGCGCTGCTGCACATCAAAAACGTCACTGGCCAGCGCGTCGATGTGGTTGCGCATTGCATAGGCGCTGCCATGCTGGGCATGGCTTTACTGACCGATGCGCGCGCCATCCGCAATGCCACCGTTCAGCTTGGGGTGGATACCTGGATCCCGGCGCCGCAGCTCGGCGTGCTGACCGCGTTCAACGGCGCAGGCGGTGCGGGCAAGCCGCATCCCACCGTCAACAGTGTGGTGCTCAGCCAGAAAGGGCCGTTGCTGCGCTACACCGAAGAAAACATTTTCCGGGCGCACCTGATGCGGGGGCTGCGGCGCTGGCTGGTGCCCGACGGCTACCAGTTCGAAGCCAAAGCCGACCCGGGCCTGGCCGACCAGCTGCTCGACCGGCTACTGGCCTCGCTGCATTACGAGGACGCCGAATTCGACGTTGAGAATCCGCCCGGGTTCAGTTCCAGGACGCCTTGGACTGCAGCGCGCCACCGAATCGATGCGCTGTTTGGCCGGGTATTTGCAGCGCGCAACCTGAGCTGCGAAACGCTCGAAGCCATCGACGATTTTTTTGGTCCGGTCAATATCGACACGGTGTCGCAAACCATCCATTTCGTGCGCTTTAGCTGCATTACCAACCAGCGCGGGCGGGGCGAGTTCGTCACGCTGGCCAACCTGCGTTCGCGCTGGAGCGGTATCCCGACGCTGTCCCTTCACGGCGCTGGCAACGGCCTGGCCGATGTGTCCACCCAGTCGCTGCTGCACACCAACTTCGCGGCAGCCGGTATCGCGTTGTCGCAGGAGGTCTATCCCGATCTTGAACATCAGGACATGTGGATCGGCCGAACTTCCGAACGGGTTTTCGGGGACATCGAAAATTTTCTGAAGACGAAAAAAAGTCGCGGCCAGAACCGGCCCGCCAGGACGGCCCCTGCTGCGAACCAGGCAGGCGGCGCCGCCACGTCGGCCTGGCACTTCGAGCTGCCCTGGATCGGGCCGAGGCTTTCGGTGGAGCAGGGCGCAGTGGTACTGCATGCGCTGTCTTCGCCGCGTTTCGGGGTAGCACGCCTGGTGCTGGTTCCGGTGGGAGTCGGGGCCGCGCCTGCAGCCTTCGCACGCTGCGGGGCGCTGCTGCCATCGGTCGATGGCGACAGCCGCAACTGGGTTACGGTGGGATTGACACGCAGTTTGGTCGAGCCGCCCAACGAGCTGCCGCTTGGCTGGTTCGCGGTGATGGCCTATGACCGCGACCAGACGACGCTGAGTGAAGCCGATACGGCAATTGCGGTCGCGCATCCCCCTGGCAACGGCGTGCAAACTAATGCCGCGCTCGACGCTGCCGGGCTCCTGCCGAATCAGCCGCTGGTCGAGCCAGACCCCACCGGGCTGGTGGCCGCGCTCGACGCGTGGCTGGCGGTCAGCCCGCCCGATCTGGAATTGGCGCTGGTGCGCACCGTCCATGTGCAGCGTCAATTAAAAAGTCCGCCAGAGACTTTTGAATTCGCCTTGGGAAGCTGCCGCTACCCGGCCGGTCTTCCGGACCAGAAGCTGGCCGAGTTTGCGCTGAACCAACTGGCGGCCGAGTGCGACCGGTTGAGCTTCGCAATCTTCTGCGGCGACCAGATTTATGCCGACGCCACCGCCGGCGCGATGGACCCGACCCGGCGCGACGAGCGTTACGACCTGCCTTACGAGATGGCTTTCCGGGCGGCGCCGATGCGCAGCATTGCGCGGGCCATGCCGATCTACACCCTGCTGGACGATCACGAGATGGTGGACAACTGGGAGCCCTCCGCGCCGACGAGCCGGCGGGCCGCGCGAAAGGAAGGGAAGTTGCGCGGCCAGGCGCTCAATGCCTTCTTCAAGTATCAGCGCATGCAAAGCAAGCCCGCCGCGCGCGGCGCTGCGCGGGAACGCCGCACCTCCATGCAGTTCGATCACGGCTGCGCGTCGTTCTTTTTTCTGGACACGCGCTCGCAGCGGCAATACCGCAAACCCGGCAACCCAAATGCCAACGGGCTTTTCGCGGTCGGCGAGCGTGCGCTGCTCGAAGCCTGGCTGATTGCGAAGCCAGACCGGGTCCGCTTCATCGTCACGCCGGCGCTGGTGTTGCCGCGCCGGCTGGGTGCCCTGAATTCGGGCCCAAACCACGCAAACCGCGCAGACCACGCGGCCCGCAGCGACGGCTGGGAAGGCTATCCGGGCGATCTGCAGGCGCTGCTGGCTTTCATTGCAATCAAGGAAATCGAGAATGTGGTGTTTCTGTCGGGCGACGAGCACCTGGGCTGCGTGGCCATTGCCGACCTGTCTGGCGTCAAGCCGTGCGGCGGCGTCGCCCGCGCCCGCATCGTGTCGATTCACGCCTCCGGCCTGTACGCGCCGTTCCCGTTTGCCAACTCGCGTGCGCAGGACTTCGTTCAGGGAATCGACTGTTTTTCAGTGGGAGCGGTGCAGTGCATCGCTACAGCCCGCTTCACGCCACCAGGCAGTTTGTATGCCAGGCTCCGTGTGCAAATCAGGGGCGGCACGCCGAGCGTTGGCTTCAAATTCTGCGGCGCCGGGCAAGGGTTGGAATTTGACAACCTGCTCTCTGCGGATGCGCCCGCCTGGTTCCAGCATCAGTCTCAGTCTCAGCCTCAGCCAGCCGTTGTCGCCGCAATCCCGACGGCTGCCGCCCGGTAAACCGCCTCGGTCCGGTTGCTGACGCCCAGCCCCGCCAGCACCGCCATTACATGGGACTTGACGGTGTGCTCGGAGATCCCGAGTTCGCGTGCGATCGCCTTGTTGGACTTGCCCTGAATAACCTTCATCAGCACCTCGCGCTGGCGCGGCGAAAGGTGAATGCCGGGGGCTTGCCCATCAAGGGGACTGGCCGAGTGCGCCACACAGTTGGCCGGCAAATAGGTTTCGCCGCCGAGAATCCGCGTCAGCGCGCCGAACAGATCGGCTGCACTTGCGGTTTTCGGGATGAAACCCATTGCGCCGTGGCCAATGCATTCGCGGATGCGTTGATGGTTTTCTTCGCTCGACACCACCACCACCGGCGTGGCCTCAAAGTGCGCTTTCAGGCGGATCAGGCCGTCGAATCCGGTGGCATCGGGCAGGTGCAGGTCCAGCAAAATGAGGTCGAACGAGTCGGTGCAGGCAATCGCCTCCGCGACGGTTCCGGCGGTTGAGATCCGCGCACCCGGCGACAGCTCCTGAAGCAGTACCCGCAGACCTGACGAAAACAGGTGGTGGTCGTCAACCAACAGGATAAGCATCGCGCCATTTTGCGCGCTTCGCACAGCGGGCGTGGGGCCAACGGATCCTCTGCATAACTCCCTGCGGTCCGTGACCAGCCGGGCTCGGGCGGTTTGCTGCGTAGTTTTTTTGCCGATAGCCGGGCTATTGGCTGCAAAAAGACGCCTTGCAGCCCATCCCAATCCGGCTGTCACAGTTTCGTCAAAGTTGTGCAGAGGGTCCTAAAGCCGAATACGGCTTGCGCAGTCCGGTGCCACGCGCAAGGCGCCAGCCCGACGCTGTCGCCGATAATTGCGCATGGCCGCTGTTTTTGACCGACCTTCACTTTTGCAGCGCACCTTGCCGCTGTTTCAGGGCTTCGATGGCCCGCTTGCGTTCGCGGTGTTCATGCTGGCCTCAGCCGGCCTGCTGATCATGTATTCGTCGGGCTTCGACCACGGCACGCGCTTTTCGGACCACGGCCGCAACATGCTGATTGCCGGGGCCATCATGTTCGTCGTGGCCCAGGTGCCGCCGCAGCGGCTAATGACGCTGGCGGTGCCGCTGTACATCGTCGGCGTGGGGCTGCTGATTGCCGTTGCAGTGTTCGGCATTACCAAAAAGGGCGCGCGCCGCTGGCTGTATGTGGGGGTGGTGATCCAGCCCAGCGAGATCATGAAAATTGCGATGCCGATGATGCTGGCCTGGTGGTTTCAAAAGCGCGAAGGCCAGTTGCGGGCGCTCGATTTCATCGTCGCCGCGCTGCTGCTGCTGGTGCCGGTGGCGCTCATCATGAAACAGCCCGACCTCGGCACCGCCTTGCTGGTGTTGGCGGCCGGGCTGGCGGTGATATTTTTTGCCGGCATCAGCTGGAAGCTGATTGCCCCGCCGGTGCTGCTCGGGCTGGTCGGCATAGCCCTGCTGGTCGTGTTCGAGCCCAAGCTGTGTGCCGACGGCTACCGCTGGCTGGTGCTGCACGACTACCAGCAGCAGCGCATCTGCACGCTGCTCGACCCGACGCGCGACCCGCTCGGCAAAGGCTTTCACATCATCCAGGGCATGATCGCCATCGGCTCGGGCGGGCTGTTTGGCAAGGGCTTCATGGCGGGCACCCAAACGCACCTCGAATTCATCCCGGAGCGCACCACCGACTTCATTTTTGCCGCCTATTCGGAAGAGTTCGGGCTGGTCGGCACCCTGGCGCTGATCGCAGCCTTCATTTTTCTGATCCTGCGCGGTCTGGCGATTGCGCTCGACGCGCCCACGCTGTTTGCGCGCCTGCTGGGCGGCGCGCTGACGATGATTTTCTTCACCTACGCCTTCGTCAACATGGGTATGGTCAGCGGCATCTTGCCGGTGGTCGGTGTGCCATTGCCCTTCATCAGCTACGGCGGCACCGCGATGGTGACGCTGGGTCTGGCGCTCGGCATACTGATGTCGATTGCCAGGTCAAAAAGGCTGGTCCAGACTTGACCGCGCCGGCCGCCGCACACCGCGTCAACCTCGTTGGCGTCGGCAACATGGGTGGGGCCATGGCGGCCAATTTTCTTGAACGCGGCTGGTCCGTCAGCGTCAGCGACATCGATGCCGAAAAAGTCGAAAAATTTAAGCGTTTTGGTGCTTCAGACCAGCAAATACGGGCGCAAGCAGCTATTTATTTCATAGCTACTGTGGTTTGCGTGGTGGATGCGCCGCAGGTCGAAACCGTGCTGTTCGGCGCCGACGGGCTGGCCGACCAGCTGCCGCCCGGCCACGTCGTGCTGCTCTGCCCGACGCTGGCGCCGCAGCAGGTCGAAGGCTTTGCTACCCGTCTTGCGGCACGCGGCATCCCGATGCTCGACGCACCCATGTCGGGCGGCCCGGCCCGCGCCCGCAGCGGCACGATGACGCTGATGGTTGCCGGCGACCGTGCGGCCTTCGAGCGGCTGGCACCGCTGCTGCAGGCGCTGGCCAGCCCGGTGTTTTATATCGGCGAAAAAGCTGGCGACGCGGCCCGCACCAAGCTGGTCAACAACCTGCTCGCCGGCATCAATCTGGTCGGCGCGGCCGAAGCGCTGGCGCTGGCCGAACGGCTGGGGCTGGATATGGCGGCGACGCTGGCCGTCATCGAGCAATCCAGCGGGCAAAGCTGGATCGGCTCGGACCGCCTGCGCCGCGCCATTGCCGGCGACCTTGCGCCGCGCGCGCACATGACCCTGCTTGAAAAAGACACCCGGCTGGCGCTGGAAGCCGCCGGCCAGGCCGGCTTTGCGGGGCCGCTGGGCACGGCGGCCAGCGCGGTGTTTGCGCAGGCTTCGGCGGCCGGACTGGCTGGTGAAGACGACGGCGC
>JAJAYS010000261.1 GCA_026786065.1 Polaromonas sp. | reverse complement strand
CTATTATTCTTATAGCTACCTACGCCCGTATTTATTGGGCTTGAAGCATTTCTCTCATTATTTTCTTGCAAAAAGACGGCCCAGCTGATTGACGGCAATGCCTTGTCGAAAACCTTGCGGGTCGAGGTCGCAACGCGCTGCCCGGCTTCGCGCCCGGCTTCGCGCCCGGGCCGTCGTGCCCCGGGGCGTCGTGCCCCGGCTGGCGGTGCTGCTCGTCGGTGCGAACCCTGCCAGCGAGGTCTATGTGCGCAACCAGGTGCGGGCCTGCGAAGCGAGCGGTCTGCACTCGGTGCTGGAAACCTATCCGGCTTAGCTCGGTGAAGCGGCGCTGCTCAAGCGCGTCGCAGCCCTGAACGCTGACCCGGCGATTCACGGCATTCGGGTCCAGCTGCCGCTGCCGCCGCATATCAACACACAAAAAGTCATCGAAGCGATTTTGCCGGCCAAGGACGTCGATGGCTTTCTCATCGCCAGCGCTGGCGCGCTGATGGTTGGCCAGCCGGGCTGCTGGCCCCGCACGCCCTACGGCTGCATGAAAATGCTCGACAGCATCGGCTACGACCTGCGCGGCAAACATGCGGTGGTCATTGGCTGCAGCAACATCGTTGGCAAGCCCGATGGCCCTGATGCTGCTGCAAAAAAACGCCACGGTCACGATCTGCCACAGCGCCACGTCCGATCTCAAGGCGATGACGCTGCAGGCCGACGTCATCGTGGCGGCGGTCGGCAAGCGCCGCATCCTGACCGCCGACATGGTGAAGCCCGGCGCGGTGGTGATCGATGTGGGAATGAACCGCGACGAGCACGGCAAGCTGTGCGGCGATGTGGACTTCGAGGGCGTGAAAGCGGTAGCCAGCTACCTCACTCCGGTGCCGGGCGGCGCCGGCGCGATGACCATCACGATGCTATTGGTCAATACGCTTGAGGCGGCGGAGCGTCTGTAGAGCGGCGTGGCGCATCGCCGCCCCGACCCAAGCGCCATAGTGCCAGCCCGACGCACAGCCACTGCGCCAGCAGCATCGCACTGGCCAGGGTGTGCCACAGGCGCAGGTTGCCTCCGGCAGCGCGCGCATCGACGATGCGCGGCGCAGCGCCGAATTCGACGAGTAGCAGTAGCAAGAACCCGGCAACTACAAACTTGATGGCTGCCTGCACCGCTGCGTTGGGTGCGCCGCCGCGCTTGCGATCCGACATGCCGATTAGCAAAAGCAGCATCGCGCATGCTGCGCCCAGCCAGGTTTGTGCGGTGAAAAGCCGCGCCGCCATGGCACCGGCTGCACTGGGGCCGGACAGGTGGACGAACAGCTGCGGCACCACAACAAACCCCAAACCGGTAAGACTGCCCCACCAGAGGGCCGCCAGCATCAAGCCAAGTCGCTGCTTCACGACAGAAACCGCGTGGTCAGCGTCATGCTCAGATGTACATCACCGCAATGATCTCGTAACGCTTTACGCCGCCGGGCGTCTGCACTTCGGCGGTGTCTCCCTCGTCCTTGCCGATGAGGGCACGGGCAATCGGCGAGCCGATGTTGACCCGGCCCTGCTTGATGTCGGCTTCGTCCTCGCCAACGATCTGATAAGTGACCTTGTCGCCCGAGTCTTCGTCCTGCAGTTCGATGGTGGAGCCGAACACCACCTTGCCGCCCGCGTCTAGCGAGGCAGGGTCGATGATTTGCGCAGCCGACAGCTTGCCTTCAATTTCCTGGATGCGGCCTTCAATGAAACCCTGACGGTCTTTGGCTGCGTCGTACTCGGCGTTCTCGCTGAGGTCGCCCTGCGCCCGCGCTTCGGAAATCGAATTGATTACCCACGGGCGCTCGACGGTCTTGAGCTGATGCAGTTCTGCTTTGAGCTTTTCAGCTCCCTTTTTTGTAATCGGAATGGTGGCCATGATTAAAGTCCTGCAAAAGCGAAAACGCCGGGCGTTTGTGCCCGGCGAAAATTCTTCTCTGAATTATGCCCCGAAAGGAGCGGGCATCGGGCCGCAGCGGACCGGCCCAGTCCCGCCCGGCTTCCACTGTTTTCTCTGCCAGAAGGCCTGGATTGGTGAAGCAGAGTTCATGGCTGCCGACACTGGCCACCATACGAAACAGTCCCAGCCTTTCGGACAGGTGCGGATGCCAGGGCATGTTGTGCGGCATCGCCGTCGCCGCCCTTGAGATGACCATTGCGCCATAACTGTGGGCAGCCAGGCGCGCATCGCTGAGGTTTTTTCCTCTGGATAATCCATCAGTGACTGGGCGGCTTGTATCAGGGCAACGGTGGCGCGATTATCGCCGGGGTTGTTGACCGCCCGCGTCGGGCACCACACGGTGTGCCCCATTGCACGAATGTGCGCGGCAACAGGCTAAAGCAACGCGCCCGTGTGCCAGGCACCATGAACCGGAACAAAGGTATCGGCCATCAATGCCTCCTTCAAACAGCGGTACCGCCGACAAGCGGAACTCTGCGGCTAGGGTGAACGGGCCGTCTTGCGGGAAATGGCCGATGTGGTCTACCGGCATGGCCGATGCGTGCCAGCTCAGCGCCCCCCTCAAGCCTGCGGAATCTGCACCGAAATACAGGCCACGGCGTCGGGGTAATGAAGCTCATACGCATGCGCTGAATCGACCAGCACGGCGTCATCCAACCGCAAATGCGGCACCTGGCCACCCATGCGCACATGCCAGGCGCTGCGCAACTGGGTGATCAGGTAAAGAGGATGCTGCTGCTGCCCCCGCGCGATGCCGCCGGGCGTGCGGTACGCGTCTTGCGTCGAGGCAGTCACCTGATTCAGTGAAAGGGCATCCAGTGCGACACCGGTCAAGGCGCCATCAAAGGAAAGGTCCTCGCGCGAACTGCAGTCCATCGCAAGGAAAGCCTCGCAAATGGTGCCACCCACTAGTCAAGCCGGCTCTCCGGCCGCACTGCGTCTGTAGACCAGTTGCGTACCGGAAAATTGCCGGAAGATGCAGCCGATCGCACGGCTGCAACTTACCGGCAGAATTCCCCGCCTCACAAGCGGGCTTGCCTCAGGGTTCAGCTTCAAGATTTGATTTCAGGATCCGGCCTCAGGCTGCCAGCTGCGCGTGCAGTTCCTGAATCGAATGCACCGAAAGGTTGTCCAGGTACTTCATGCCCTCCACCGCCGCTTCCGCACCGGCAATCGTCGTGAAGGTCGTGACCCGGGCCAGCAGCGCCGAGGTGCGGATCTGCCGCGAGTCGGCAATCGCATTGCGGCGCTCTTCCACGGTGTTGATGACCAGCGCAATCTCGTTGTTCTTGATCATGTCCACCACATGTGGCCGGCCTTCGGTGACCTTGTGGACCGTGACGCAATCAATGCCCGCCTCGCGAATGGTGGCGGCCGTGCCTTTGGTCGCCACCAGGTCAAATTTCATGGCGTGCAGCGCGCGCGACCTCCACGGCACGCGGCTTGTCGTTGTTCTTGACAGTCAGGAATACCTTGCCGGATGTCGGCAACTTGGTGCCGGCGCCGAGTTGCGATTTCACGAAGGCTTCGCCAAAAGTCTTGCCCACACCCATCACCTCGCCGGTGGACTTCATCTCAGGGCCGGGGATGGTGTCCACG
>JAJAYS010000260.1 GCA_026786065.1 Polaromonas sp. | reverse complement strand
GGTACGACGAAGACGGCGCGGTGTACGTCGCCGAAAACGAAGCGGCGGCGCAGGCGCAGGCACCCGGTAAAAAACTGACGCGCGACGAAGACGTTCTCGACACCTGGTACTCCTCGGCTCTGGTACCTTTTTCAACACTGGGCTGGCCAGAACAAACCAAAGAGCGCGATCTGTTCCTGCCGTCCAGCGTGCTGGTCACCGGCTACGACATCATCTTCTTCTGGGTCGCCCGGATGATCATGATGACCACGCATTTCACCGGCCAGGTGCCCTTTCACCACGTCTATATCCACGGGCTGGTAAAGGATGCGCAGGGCAAGAAAATGAGCAAGTCTGAAGGCAATGTGCTAGACCCGGTGGACCTGATCGACGGGATCGAACTGGCACCGCTGCTCGACAAACGCGCTCAAGGCCTGCGCAAGCCCGAGACTGCTCCGCAGGTGCGCAAGCACACGCAAAAAGAATTTCCCGACGGCATCCCCGCCTATGGCGCCGACGCGCTGCGTTTTACCTTTGCCTCGCTGGCCAGCCTGGGCCGCAGCATCAACTTCGACAGCAAGCGCTGCGAAGGCTACCGCAACTTCTGCAACAAGCTCTGGAACGCCGCGCGGTTCACGCTGATGAACTGCGAAGGGCAGGACTGCGGCCTGGCCGAGCACACCAAGGCCGAATGCGCACCGCCGCAGCGCGATGACGCCGGGCGCGAAACCGCACCAGCCGGGCCGTATTACCAATACCTGCAGTTTTCGCAGGCCGACCGCTGGATTTCCTCGACGCTGCAACGCGTGGAAGCCGACGTGGCCAAAGGCTTTGCCGATTACCGGCTGGACAACGTCGCGGGCAGCATTTACCAGTTCGTCTGGGACGAGTTTTGCGACTGGTATCTTGAAATTGCGAAGGTGCAGATTCAAAACGGCACGCCGGCCCAGCAGCGCGCGACGCGGCGCACGCTGATCCGCACGCTCGAATGTATTTTGCGACTCTCGCATCCGCTGATTCCCTTCGTCTCCGAAGAACTCTGGCAAAAAGTCGCGCCGGTTGCCGGACTGAAGAAAGTCGCCTGCGTTGGCCAGGCGGCGTATCCGCAGAGCCAGCCCGGCAAGATCGACGCTGCGGCCGAGTTGCACGTCGGCAAGCTCAAGGCACTGGTCGATGCCTGTCGCAATCTGCGCGGTGAAATGAAGGTGTCGCCGGCGACGCGCCTGCCGCTGTACGTGCTCGGCGACACGGCCTTCATGACCGGGGCATCGGCGGTGCTCAAGGCGTTGGCCAAGCTCAGCGATGTGAAGGTGTTCGACGACGAAGCGGCCTGGGCTGCGGCCGCGCAGACGGCCCCGGTCGCGGTGGTCGGCGAGGCGCGCGTTTGTCTGCACATGACAGTGGACCTTGCCGCCGAGAAGCTGCGCTTGGGCAAAGAGGCGACCCGACTGGAAGGCGAACTTGAGAAGGTCAACGCGAAACTGGCTAACCCAGGCTTTGTTACCAAGGTGCCGCCGGCGGTGCTGGACCAGGAGCGCCGACGCCTGGCCGCCTACAGCGCGACTCTAGAAAAAATTCATTCGCAGCTGGCCCGCTTGACCGGAGCTTGAGGCCCTGGGCGTAGCCAGCAACTGCGCCCCGCCGCCCGACACCGGAACGGGCGATGGTCTGACTTGGCACCAGGCCGGCGGAGTGAACAATCAAGACGTTTTGTCTTGAATGGCCGATAACCGAAGCCCCCACCACACCCATGCACACCCAAAAAATCAACAAGGCAGTTTTCCCGGTAGCCGGTCTCGGCACCCGCTTCCTGCCGGCCACCAAGGCCTCTCCCAAAGAGATGCTGCCGGTGGTGGACAAGCCGCTGATTCAATACGCAGTTGAAGAGGCCTACTCTGCCGGCATTCGGCACATGATTTTCGTCACTGGCCGCAACAAGCGCGCCATTGAAGACCATTTCGACACCGCTTACGAACTCGAAAACGAATTGATCAACGGCAACAAGCAGGCGCTGCTTAAAGTCCTGCATTCGATCGCGCCGCACGACATGAATTTCTCGTATGTACGCCAGCCGCGTTCGCTTGGGCTGGGCCATGCCGTGCTGTGCGCCGAACATCTGGTCGGCGACGAACCGTTTGCCGTGCTGCTGGCCGACGACCTGATGGTCGGCCTTGAAGGTGGTCAATCGGTGCTGGCGCAGATGGTCGCCAGCTTCGGTGAGTACCAGCGCTCGGTGCTGGCGGTGCAGGAAGTGCCGCTGGACCAGACCCGCCGCTACGGCATCGTGGCGGCGGACCCGGTGGCACCCGGTTTGATGAAGATCAGCAAGATGGTCGAGAAGCCCGCGCCGGAAGCCGCCCCGTCGCGCATGGCCGTAGCCGGCCGCTATGTACTGACACCGGCTGTGTTCAAACACATCCGCAATCAGGGCTCCGGCGTTGGGGGCGAGATTCAATTGACCGATGGCATATCAAGCCTGCTGGCCGACGAAGCGGTCTATGCGCTGCAGTACGAAGGCAAGCGCTACGACTGCGGCAGCAAGGAGGGCTTTCTCGAAGCCACCGTCGAACTGGCCATGCAGCACCCGGAGGTAGGCTCGCATTTCAGGCGCTACCTGCGTGGGCTCGATCTCGCCTGAGCCTCCCGCCTTCCGTTCGGCGAGTTTCAGCGACCCTACAGCGGGGTCTTGGCGGAGTTTCAGCCGAGTTCTAGCGGCGCTTTAGCGTGTGGATGAACTCTTCACCGCGACTCTCTTGCAAAACCAGATCGTTGCCGGTCTGCTTGGCGAAGGCCTGGAAATCGCGCATCGAGCCCGGATCGGTTGACACCACCCGAAGCAGATCGCCGCTGGCCATTTCGCTCAGGGCTTTCTTCGCCTTCAGGATGGGCAAAGGGCAGTTGAGTCCCCGGGTATCGATTTCTTTCGCGGCTTGGGTGGTGCTGTCGGCTGTCATGGCTTTCCTTGTGTTGCACTGATTTTATGCAAACTTGGCAGGCAGCAAACGCCCGATCATTTAGCCCGCTTGTCCCACTCGACAAACACCGGATCGTGCCCGCGTGAACGCAGCCAGTCGGCCAGAGCGTAGCCGGTTCCAGCTGGCCAGCACTGCAGTTTGTCGAATTCGATCAGCCGGTAATCGAGCAGCTCGGGCGACAACGCCACCTTGCCGCTGCACACCGCGTGGTAGGCAATGATCACCTGGTTCATACGCTGGAAGTCATAGACGCCGATCAAATCCAGCGAATGGGTCACCAAACTGGTTTCTTCGGCGATCTCGCGCTCTATGCCCGACTGCGGCGTCTCACCGGCTTCCATGAAGCCGGTGATCAGGGCGAACATGTGGGCTGGCCACGCGGCATTGCGTGCCAGCAGAATCCGGCCTTCGTATTCGACGACCGCTGCAAGCACTGGCGTCGGATTGTTCCAGTGCGTGAAGTCGCAAGACGGGCAGCGCAGCCGGGCCTTCAGGCCACCGTCTTCGAGCTGGGAAAGCGCTTCAAGTGGCGTTGCGCAGCTCGGACAAAATCGAAACGGGGTTGTCATGGGCAGGTCAAGGCTGTTCGGTCGCTACTATTTTTATAGCTGCTTACGCCCGGATTCATTAGATTTAAAGCTTATTTGGTCATCAATCAAGCCGGGAAAACGCCGGTGGAAAGGTAGCGGTCCCCCCGGTCGCAGACGATGAAGACGATCACCGCGTCGCGCGTCCGGCGGGCAATCTGCTGCGCCACCCAGCAGGCGCCGGCCGCCGAGATGCCGGCAAAAATGCCTTCTTCACGCGCCAGTTGCCGACACATGTCTTCGGCATCTTGCTGGCTGACCAGCACCAACTCATCGACATGGCTGGGATCGTAGATTTTGGGTAGATATTCTTGCCTCCATTTGCGAATGCCCGGGATGCGCGAGCCCTCAGACGGCTGCCCCCCGATGATCTGGATCGCCGGGTTTTTTGATTTCAGATAGCGCGACACGCCGGTGATGGTTCCGGTCGTGCCCATCGCGCTAACGAAATGCGTCACCTTGCCCGAGGTGTCGTTCCAGATTTCAGGCCCGGTCGTGTCAAAGTGAATGCGCGGGTTGTCTTCGTTCGCGAACTGGTCGAGCACCCTTCCCTTGCCCTCGGCCTGCATCCGTTCGGCGAGGTCGCGGGCATTCTCCATGCCGCCGCTTTTCGGCGTCAGAATCAATTCCGCGCCGAAGGCTTTCATCGTCTGCGCGCGCTCGATCGACAAGTCCTCCGGCATGATCAGCAGCATGCGGTAGCCGCGAATGGCCGCAGCCATCGCCAGTGCGATGCCGGTGTTGCCCGAGGTAGCCTCAATCAGCGTGTCGCCGGGTTTGATGTCGCCGCGCTCCTCGGCGCGTTTGATCATCGCCAGAGCCGGCCTGTCTTTCACCGATCCGGCCGGGTTGTTGCCTTCAAGTTTTCCGAGGATCACATTGCCACGCGCCGCGTTGTCTGCCGCGCCGATGCGCTGCAATCTGGCCAGTGGCGTACGACCGATTGCGTCTTCGATGGTGGGGTATTGCATGCACCTACTGTGCCATAATTTGCGGCTTCGCTTCTTGCCGCCCGGGTGGTGAAATTGGTAGACGCAGGGGACTCAAAATCCCCCGCCGAAAGGCGTGCCGGTTCGATTCCGGCCCCGGGCACCACCCTCCCCTCGTTTTTTTCCCGACTTTCTCGACCCTTCACCGGGCCGCCGAAAGAATGCGCTATTCGCAGCGCGGCTGCGGACTGCCACAGGCAGCGACAAAGCCGCTTGGCATGGATGGCAAAGGGGGCTGGGCGCCGACGCTGCCAGGCCGCGTTTGCCACCACCGCGAATGCGCGCACCAACTCGCCAGCAAGCACATCAGGCACGCGGTTCGCGTCTGACCACTCCGTGCCCTTCTGCCCGCACCAAAATCGAGAGCCTGCACCGAAAGTTGCAGGCTTTTTTTGCGGAATTTCCTGCGAATTGCGCCAGGCACCCCGGTGCTATTCTGGAGCCATGAGCAAGGCATTCACAAAAGAAAACGATGACAACGAGGACGAAGAGCCGGTCGTTCCTTTGCCGGTTGACTCGAGAAAAAATTACATTACACCGACCGGATACAAGCGACTGAAATCGGAGCTTTTTGCGTTGATGGACGAAGAAAGACCCAAAGTCGTCGAGACCGTCCACTGGGCTGCAAGCAACGGCGACCGTTCAGAGAACGGCGACTACCACTACGGCAAAAAGCGTCTGCGCGAAATTGATCGCCGCATCCGTTTTTTGACGCAAAGACTGGAAATGGCAGAACTGATCGAACCCTCCGTGCATTTCGGCAGTGATCAAATTTTTTTGGGTGCGACCGTCCGTTACACCCATGACGACGCCAGCGAGCATGTCGTGACCATCATGGGAATTGACGAAGCGGACAGTGCCCGCGGCCAGATCAGCTGGGTTTCCCCCGTCGCAAGTGCGCTCTTGAAAGCCCGAGTCGGCGACGAGGTGATGCTGAAAACGCCGAGTGGAACCAGGACTCTCACAGTTCTGGCCGTGACCTACCCGGAAGCCGGAAAAACCCCGCCCTGAACGGTGCGCCGATCTGGCGCAAGTCAAGGCATTCGGAGCAATCGGGGGTAGAGCATTCGCGGTCAGATTCCAATCAAACCGTCAATTTTCTTGACCTTCACAGGCCGCGGAAAGGGCTCTTAATGGTGCGCCGCGGCGCCCAGCCTGCCAAACGCTTACGTCACCGGCGCCGGGTTGAACAGCACCAGCGCGTTGTGCAGTTTCCAGTGTTCGGCCCAGGTTTTCTTGCGGCCACTGGCGACGTCGAGCATCAGCCAGAACAGCTCCCATCCCACATCTTCGATGCTGGCCGAGCCGTCGGCGATGCGGCCGGCGTTGATGTCCATCAGGTCGTGCCAGCGCCGCGCCAAATCACTGCGCGTGGCGACCTTGATGACCGGGACCGCCGCCAGCCCGTAGGGTGTGCCGCGCCCGGTGGTGAAAACGTGCAGGTTCATGCCGGCAGCCAGTTGCAGCGTGCCGCAAATGAAATCGCTGGCCGGGGTGGCGGCGTAGGTCAGACCTTTTTGCTGCAACTTCTGGCCGGGCGCCAGCACGCCGGTAATCGCCATTGAACCCGACTTGACGATGGAGCCCATCGCTTTTTCAACAATGTTCGACAGCCCTCCGGCCTTGTTGCCCGGTGTCGTGTTCGCGCTGCGGTCTGCACTGCCGCGCTGCAGATAGGCGTCGTACCAGGCCATTTCGCGGACCAGCGCCTCGGCCACGTCGAGCGACGCGGCGCGGGAGGTGAGCTGGGCGATGCCGTCGCGCACCTCGGTGGTTTCGGAGAACATCACGCTGGCTCCGGCGCGCACCAGCAGGTCGCTGCAAAAGCCGACCGCCGGATTGGCGGTGACGCCTGAAAACGCGTCGCTGCCGCCGCACTGCACGCCGACCACCAATTCGGATGCCGGCACGGTCTCGCGCCGCCGCGCATTGAGCCGTTGCAAATGGGTTTCTGCCTGGCGCACGATAGCCTCGACCATGCTCATGAAGCCGACGTGTGCATCGTCCTGCAGGCGCACGACATCCAGCGTGCCGCGCCCGCCAGCATCGCCTTCGTCCAACTGCCGCTGATCGACCAGCGGGATGCTGCCCGGCGGCAGCAAACGCTCGGGCTGCAACTTCTCGCAGCCCAGGCTGACCACCATGATCTCGCCGCCGAAGTTGGGGTTCAGGCTGATGTTGCGCAGCGTGCGGATCGGGATCTCGGCACCTGGCGCATCGATGGCGACGCCGCAGCCGTAGCCGTGTTCTAGGGCGACCACGTCATCGACATTCGGATAGCGCGGCAGCAACTCGGTCTTGATGCGCTGCACCGCGAACTCGGTGACGCCGGCCACGCACTGGACGGTTTGCGTGATCGCCAGGATGTTGCGCGTGCCCACCGAGCCGTCGCGGTTGCGGAAACCTTCAAAGGTATAGCCTTCGAGCGCGGACTGGGGCCGGGGTTTGACCGTGGCCATCGGCAGACCGGCCAAGGCCTGCGCCGTCGGCATCTGCAAGACCCGCTCATGCACCCAGCTGCCGGCCGCCATGTCCTGCAAGGCATGGCCGATGACCACGCCGTAGCGCAGCACGGCCGCCCCAACGGGCAGCGCCTCCAGCGCGACCTTGTGCCCCTGCGGCACCCGGTCACGCAAGAGCAGTCCGCCAGCCAGCACCGCGCCTGCGGCCAGGCCGCCGTCGTTGGCGACGATGGCCACGTTGTCGAGCGGGTGCATGCGAATCGTCAGCGGGACCGCGGGATCGATTGCAGTCTGCGCGGCGCTTGCCCGATGGGTTTCTCCCGAGTCGATTACTGTGTGTGCCATGACCTTTACCCTGCGTTTTGGTAACGCTACCATTGTAGGAATGCGCTAGCGTAGGCGGCGGTACGCTGGGGGCTTTGCAGGGCCTTGCAGCGCTTTAAAAGCCCCTGGCGTCAGGGCAATACCGCACGGCCAGACCCGAACGAATCCCACGGCAAAAAAAGGAGCCTCCCATGAACCGCACGCCTGCGCCCGGCGCCCCCCCTGCGGCGACCCCGACCCGGCGCCGCTGGCTCAACGGTGCCGGCCGAAGCAGGCCTGCGTCCCACAGCAGCCTGGCTCTGGCGCCATCGCTAACCCCGACGTTCGACTTCAAACCGAACCCGCGCTACCCCGACCCGGCGGTGCTCATCCTCGACCCGAGCTTTGCCAGGTACCGCATCTACAGCAGCAGCGTCGAGCAGCTTGGGAGCAGCATGCGCTGGGCTGAAGGCCCGGCTTATTTCCCTGCCGACACCGCCGGCCAGCCGGGTTATCTGCTTTGCAGCGACATCCCGAACAACCGGCTGATGAAGTTTGACGAAGCGACGAACCAGTTTCGGGTTCACAAGCAGGATGTCAACTACGCCAACGGCAATGCGCGCGACCGCCAGGGCCGCCTGATTACCTGCGAACACTCGGTCACGCGGCGCATCGTCCGCACCGAAAAAGACGGCAGCATGACGGTGCTGGCCGACCGCTTCGAGGGCAAGCGCCTGAACGCGCCGAACGACATCGTCGTCAAATCCGACGACACCATCTGGTTCACCGACCCGCTGTTCGGCATCAACGGAGAATGGGAAGGCGCGCGCGCCACGCCCGAGCAGGCGACGACCAACGTCTATCGCCTCGGCACCGACGGCAAGCTGGTCGCCGTAATCACCGACCTGGTCAACCCCAACGGCCTGGCCTTTTCACCCGACGAAAGCAAGCTTTATGTCGTCGAATGGAAAGGCACGCCGCACCGCAGCATCTGGAGCTTCGACATTGCCGCCGACGGCAGCGCGTCCAACAAGACCAAATTGATTGATGCCGATGGACCGGGCGCGCTCGACGGTTTTCGGGTGGACCGCGACGGCAACCTGTGGTGCGGCTGGGGCACCAGCGGCGCCTTCCAGAGCGAAGCCAGCGATGTCGGCGGCGGCCTCAAAGCCCATTTGCCGACGGCCCGGTCCGAAGATTTCGACGGCGTGAAGGTGTTCAACGCGGCCGGCAAGCCGATCGGCTTCATCCGCCTGCCCGAGCGCTGCGCCAACCTGGAATTCGGCGGCCCCAAGCGCAACCGCCTGTACATGGCCAGCTCGCATTCGCTGTACGCGCTGTACGTCGAGGCGCACGGCGCCGTTTGAAGCGGCGTGCCAGCATGCCGCGCCACGACACAAGCAACCGCAACCCGTTTAGCAAGAGATTTACACATAAAACCGGATTACAGCCCTTTTAATATGGGCGTCGACAGCTATTAATTTGGTAGCGACTGCACCGGCCTTCGCGCAAGCCGACTACGCCAGCAAGCCGGTCAAAATCCGACGATTGCCGAGTCGGGCTAAAAAGGCTTCGAGGCGCTGTCCTGGTCGGGCAGGCAGGTTGCCAAAGGCACGCCGCAGGCGGTAGTTGACAAACTGCAGGCGGCCATCGCCCGGGCGATGCAGTCCGCTGCAGTCCGCTGCATTCAACTAGCGCACGCGCTCGGTCGGCTGCATCATCCCAGCGCAGGGCTCCAAACCGCACAGCGCCTTCGTCAGCAAAGGGATCGGCGCCTGCACGCGGGTCATCAAGTCGGCCTAGATCAAACCCCACTGGCAGGCCTGCAGCGCCAGGACAGCCGGCTGCGGTTCAGCGCGCACTGCATGCTGGAAACTATGTAGTCGCCTGGCCAGGCGCGCGTGTGAGAATGTTTCTTGAAGTTTTCCCGGCATCCACACCCGTGGCGACGACCACCCCTCAGGAG
>JAJAYS010000259.1 GCA_026786065.1 Polaromonas sp. | reverse complement strand
TCACTGCGGCGTTCACATCTTTCATGGTGATCGCCGTCAGCGCGCTGCTCGGTCTGCAGATTCTGGCGTTCTTCAACATCTCGCTGGCGAGCTTTCAGGTCGGCGGCGGCATGCTGCTGCTGATCAGCGCGATGAATATGCTGAACGCGCAGCCGGCCGAGGCCAAGGCGCAGACCAACGAGATGGAAGACGGCGCCGAGAAAGCAGCGATGGGCGCCAGCATCGCCGTCGTGCCGCTGACGATTCCGCTGCTCACCGGCCCGGCCACGATGTCCACCGTCGTGATCTACGCCGAAAAAGCGCAGACCGTGCTGCAAACCGTCACGCTGGTTGGCTACGGCATCGTCATCGGCCTGGCGACTGCACTGTGCTTTTCGCTGGCCGAACCGATCTCGCGGGTGCTGGGCAAAACCGGCATCAACGTGATGACGCGGCTGATGGGGCTGATCCTGGCGGCACTGGCGGTCGAGGTGATGGCCGACGGATTGGGCAAGCTGTTTCCGCTGCTGCGGGGGTAGGGTGGTCTTGAAGGGTCATGGCGCTAGACCCAAGCGCCCGCCCGCAGGATCACCACCTGCCGATCCGGCGGCAAGTGCAAAACGCATGAATCTTCGCCGGTCATTGCAATGGACCCGTCGCTGCTCTGGTACACCCGCAGATTTCGCGACTTTGGCTAGATGCACGCCAGCCCGCATTCGATGAAATCAACCAATACAGCCAGCACTTTTTTCTCGCTGCCGTAGCTGTAATGCCTTATCACCGGAGGCGGAAACCGCTTTGCGTAATCCTGAAACGCAACGATATGGCCGTGGCCGAAACCGAAGCTGACCACGCAGCCGCCCGCTGCTTTCTCCGGCACGGGGCACCTTCTCCCTGCCCTCGCCCGCAGGGAGAGGCAGAAAACCACGGTTCACCCGCGCATTTGTTGCCAGCACCTTCACGGCGGCGTGTGCTGGCGCGTGCGCAGCAGCCGCACCAGATGGTTGCCGGTGTTGCGCAGCCGCTGGGCCATCAGTTGCGTGATCCTGACCAGCAATTTGGCGCCGACCGTCGGGTGGTCGCGGATCAGTAGCGCGATGGCGTGGCGGCTGAGCACGCCGGCCTCTACCTCGTCGATGGCGGTGCAGCTGGTGTAGCGCAGGCCGCCGTCGAGCATCGACATCTCGCCGATGGCGGCGCCGGGGCGCAGCACCGCAACCCGCGAGTGGGTCGGCACCGGCCCGGCCGCTGCGCCTGCTTGCGACTCTGACTCCGACTCCGACTTCAACCTCGACTCCGACACCGCATTCCCGTCCGATGGCGCTGCATCCGCTGCATCCGCCGCATCCGCCGCGTTCCGCGCCTGCGTCTCGCTGCGGTCGAGTCCGGCCAGCACGTCTTCTGCGCTGTCTTCAACGCTCTCCTCGGCGCGCTCTCCGCCGCGCCGTGCGATCTGCTTGGTCACGTCCACCGTGCCTTTGAGAATCAGCAGCATCCAGTCGCCGAACTCGCCTTCGCGGATCAGCACCTGCCCCGGCGCCGCACGCAACAGCCGCATCGCCCGGCCCAGCGCATCGACCTCGTCCGGCGTCATGTCTTCAAGCAGCGCAGAACGCCCGATCAGCGTCGGCTGATGGAGCGACAACTGCTCGCAGCAACCGGTGATCTCGAGGCCGCTGCGCTGCATCTGCTCTTGCAGGCTGGGCGGCGCACCGGTCTGTCGGCCCGCGCTACCTGTGCCGCCTGGGCCGGCCGGAAAGTGTGCTCCGCTGGCGCTCCTCGCGCTGCCCGCTCTGCCCGCGCTGCCCGCAGTAGATTCGCCGTCCATGTCAGCGCTGCGCCGCCTGCTGCAGCCACTGCTCGATCTCGCCGATGGCCGCGTCAGTGGCGGCGGTCAGCGCCTTGACCCCGCCGGCTGCGTCGCTGCTGGGCGCCGGGCGCTGCACGCTGAGGTTGCGCTGCCCGACCAGCTTTTCGCCCGAGGGCAACACCTCGACCAGCGTGACGCGCAGCCGGATCAGGCCGACGCTGCTTTCGGGCGACGCAAACAGGTGGGTGAATTCGTCCAGATCGAGCCGCAACTGAAGCGGCAGCGCGGCCCCCGGTGCCCGGGTGGTCGCCAGGCTGTCGCGCGCATCGAACACCGGCCGGCGCTGGCCGAGTTGCTCGCGCAGCCGTTGCCGCACCAGTTGCGCCGGCGGCGTGCTCCAGCGGGCCAGCGCGTAGGGGCGCAGTTGCTGGGCGTCGGCGTAGGCCAGGCGGTACAGCACCGCCTGGTTGTCGATGGCCCCGCCGGCGGTCGAAACCTCGCCGAGGGCGATGGCCGGCAACGCGGCAGCAGCGGGCGCCGCGCTGGCCACCGGGGTGCCGGGGCCGAAATCGTACAGGCTGGCCCGCACCGGTTTGTCGGGCAGCGCCGAGCAGGCCAGCAACGTCAGCGCCGTACAGGTCACAAAACTTAAGCGAATTAGGGCTGCAGACCAATTTTTACCGGCGTTAACAGCTACAAATATCGTAGCAACTGCAGGCCTTGCCGATGTCAGCCCAGTGGTGCGTTCGGTCATTTTTTGACTCCAGAGGCGGAAAAACCAGGCTCACCCGGGCCGGGCACTGGTGGGCCATTGCCAAAGATCAGCGCCTGCGGGTTGTCGTCCACCGCGTTGACGGTGCGCCGCAGTTGGCGCATGGTGCGACCGGTTTCCTCGGCCACCCGGCCGACCTGCGGCAGCGTCGACGTGTTGAAGGTTTCGAC
>JAJAYS010000258.1 GCA_026786065.1 Polaromonas sp. | reverse complement strand
GCGCTGGCGTCAGGCATAGTCTGAGGGCGTCTGTTCACACAGACAACACCGGGTAACCAGTCCCGGATAACTTGGAAGCAATCACTTGCATCCACCGCACTGTGAGACGATAACTCTCTCCGTTGCGAACCCCCGACGGCATGAGCATGACGCCCGCCGTCAGCCCCGATCATCCAAACTGATCGGGGTTTTTCATTTGTGGCGAGCGTTTTGCCATAACTCTGTCGATTGAAACGGCCTGCTTTGCGTCCTGAGAAGTCCGCACGCTGCAGTCAATCTCTTCATCTGGCGCTTAATGGCTGCACGCTATGCCCACTCCCCGGATCACCCACACGCCAGAGGCTGCCGGCCCCAAACTCGCCGCGCTGCGATCGGCCTGGCGTGCGTTCTTGTGGCTGCGGCTGCCAGTTTGGGTGCTTGGCTCGCTGTTGCTGCTCGGGCTGCTGGCCTTTGCTGGTGTGCCGCCGCTGGTCAAGTGGCAATTGCAGAAAGTTGGCAGCGACAAGCTAGGGCGCCCGGTCACGATAGGCGCCGTTCATTTCAAGCCGTGGTCTCTGGAGTTGACGATAGAGAATCTGGCCGTTGCCGGCTCCAGCGCGCCAGCCGGGGAGGCCAAGCCGTCGGCTGCCGGCAGTGCCGCAGGCGCTCCGAAAACGCCGGCCGAGCCGCAACTGACGATTCGCCGCATTTACGTCAATGCAGAACTGGAGTCGCTGCTGCGTCTGGCGCCGGTCGCCGACGCTGTCACCGTCGAAGAGCCCAGTTTGCGGTTGACGCGCGATGCGGACGGCCGGCTTGACATCGACGACGTGCTGGCACGCCTCAAGCCGCCAGCCGATGCGCCCGCCAGCGAGCCGCCGAAGTTTGCGCTCTACAACCTGACTGTCAGCGGCGGCAGCTTGGCGTTCACCGACGCGGCGGTGAAGCTTGGGGGCCGCAGCACCGAGACCAGCCGGCATACGCTCTCCGACCTGACGCTGGCGGTGCCGTTTCTGAGCAGCCTGGCGTCCCAGCGCGAGGTCAAGACCGCGCCGCGCCTGGCTTTTACGCTGGACGGCAGCCGCTTTGATAGCGCCGCCGTCGGCACGCCGTTTGCCGAAACCCGCAAGACCGACGCCAGTTTGAAGATCGATGCTTTCGATCTGCAACCTTGGCTGCCCTACCTGCCCGACAGCCTGCCGTTTCGGATGCGCGGCGGGGTGCTGAACGCCGAGTTGACGATCGGCTTTGAGCAGACGCCGAAGTCGGTGGTAAGGCTGTCGGGCCGCGTTACCGTAGAGAAAGGGCAGATCCAGTCGCTGCAGGGTATGGGCGGTGGCGACCTGCTGGCCTTCGACCGGCTTGCCGTGACGCTGGCCGACGTCCGCCCCCTGCAGCGCAGCGTGCAGCTCTCCGGGCTGGAATTGGTTGGGCCCGTGCTCACTGTGCGCAGGGGCAGGGACGGTCAGCTCAACCTGATGCCACCTGCCGTCAGCGCCCGCCCGCCTGCGGCAAGAGTCGCTGCCGCATCGGCACCCGCTGCTGCGGCCTCCGGGCCGGGCGCAAACGCTGGGGCGTCCGGTTTGGCCGGCGGCTGGACGGTGGGCCTGGCGCGTGCGGCGGTGCAGGGCGGCACACTGCGCTGGCGTGACGAGTCGCTGGCCTCGGCCGCCAGCATCGCGCTATCTGGGCTGTCCATAGTGGCCGCCGACATCCAATGGCCTTTTGCGGCCAGCGCGCCGGTCAAGTTCAAGGGCTCGGCCCAGCTCGAGGCCCCGGCAGCGGCGCGGACTGCAGCGGCCCAGACCAGCGCGGTGCCGGCGTCGGCGGCGCGCGGCACCCCACCGCAAAAACCGGCTGCAAGCCGCTCGGTGGCCGGGTCGAAGCCGAGTTCAAAAGCAAGCACTCTGGCTCAGGCCCAAACCAACTCTGCTGCGCCGTCGCCGGACGCGGCCCGCCAGGCCAGCGAGGTGCAGCCGCAGACCCAAGCAGCGCAAGCAACGTCAGCGCTGCAAGCGTCCGGACCCGCCCGGCTTGAGTTTTCCGGTTCGGCGACCGATCAGGCCGCGCAGGTCGAGGCCACGCTGGCCGGCTGGCCGTTGACGGTGGCCGCCCCCTACCTCAGCGCGTTTTTGCAGCCCAGCGTCAGCGGCAGGCTGGACGCGGAGCTTGAACTTAAATGGCAGGCCGCCCGGCCCGGCAAGGCCCAGGTGCTGAGCCTGGCCGCGCCCCGGCTGACGCTGGCCGCCGTCGAGCTGGCGCAGCAGCAGGCTTCGCTGATGTCGGTGCGCCGCGTTGACGTGAGCGCGCTCCAGCTTGATCTGTCAGCCCGCGCCGTCAAACTCGGTGCGCTGCAACTGGTGCAGCCCGAACTGCGCGTGGAGCGCGGCGCCGACCGGCGCTGGATGTTCGAGCGCTGGCTGACCAGCGGCGATGCAGCCCCGCAAGCCGGCCAGCCGGACGCTGCGCCCGCCCCGCCGAAGGAAGCCACCCCGTGGGCTGTGGCCATAGGCGAACTGGTGATCGAAGCCGGCGCGCTGGCGTTCGCCGACCGCGCCGTCTCCCCGGCGGTGGCCTTCGACATCGCTGCGCTGGACGCCCGGCTCGGAGGGCTTGAGCTGGGCGGGGCCAGCGCGGCGCAGGCCGCTCCATCCGGCGACGCGGGCGCACAGCCAGGCCCCGGCGCGGCGTCCGGCCCGCAGCAGATGCCCCTGAGCGCCTCGCTGCGCCTGACGGCGGGCAAGACCGCTGCGGGGTCGGTTGAATTCAAGGGCAACGTCGGGCTGGCACCGGTTCAGGCGCAGGGCCAGTTGTCCGCACGCAGTCTGCCGCTGCAGGCCTTCGAGCCGTATTTCGGCGAGTTGCTGAATGTCGATGTGCTGCGTGCCGACACCGGCTTCACCGGCCAGCTCGCCTACCGGCAGGCGCCGGCGGGTGATTCGGTAAGCCTGAAAGGCGATGTCACTGTCGAGCAGTTCCGCGCCAACCCGCTGGCGCCAGCCGAAGAGTTGCTGGCCTGGAAGTCGCTGAAGCTCGCCGGCCTGGCCTTGTCGCTGGAGCCCGGCCGCGCCACCCGCCTGGACGTTCGGCAAACCGCGCTATCCGATTTTTTTGCGCGCATCATCGTCATGCCCGAAGGCCGCATCAATTTGCAGGATCTGCTGCGCAAACCGGGTCTGGCGGGGGCTGCGGGAACGGGCACGGCAGGCACAGCCGCGCCCGGCGAGACTGCAGACGCTACGAAATCAGGAGCTGCCGACGCAGGTAAAAAACGGGCGGCAGGCCAGAAAGGCTTGAGAAATGCGCCAAATGGCGGACCGGCGGCCACCGCAGCCACCGCAGCCGCTGCGGGCGCCGACGCCGCGCCGGGGCGGCGTGCCGATGCCGGACCGGCGGCCATCGTCAACTTCGGCCCTATCGATCTGACCAGCGGCCGGGTGGCGTTTTCTGACCGCTTCATCAAGCCGAATTATTCGGCCAACCTTACCGAGCTAAACGGTCGGCTCAGCGCGTTCTCATCGGTGCCGCCGGGTGCGGCAGCGGCAGCGGGCGCGGCCTCGCCGATGGCCGATCTTGAACTGCGCGGCCGGGCCGAGCAGTCGGCCTCGCTCGAAATTGTCGGCAAGCTCAATCCGCTGGCCGATCCGCTGGCGCTCGACATCGTCGGCAAGGTGCGCGACCTTGAGCTGCCACCGCTGTCGCCGTATGCCATCAAGTACGCCGGCTACGGCATCACCCGCGGCAAGCTCAGCATGGACGTCAACTACGTCATCACGCCGGCCGGGCAGCTAACCGCCAGCAACCGGCTGGTGCTGAACCAGCTCAGTTTTGGCGAGAAGGTCGAAGGCGCGCCGGCCAGCCTGCCGGTCAAGCTGGCGGTGGCGCTGCTGGCCGACCGCAATGGCACCATCAACCTCGATCTGCCGATACGCGGCTCGCTGAACGATCCGCAGTTCAGTATCGGGCCGCTGATCGTCAAGGCACTGGTCAACCTGGTCACCCGGGCACTGACCGCGCCGTTCAGCCTGCTCAGCCGGGCGGTTCGGGGTGGCGGTAGCGTTGCCGTTGCCGCTGCCGGCGGTGGCGCTGCCAGCGGGGAGGCCGTCGATGGCGATGTGGCGAGCAGCGCTGGCCCGGACGGAGCAGGCAACGTGCAGTTCGCCGCCGGCAGCGCGCAGCTCGACGCCGACGCCAAAGCCGGGCTCGATCAAATCGCCAAGGCACTTGCCGAGCGGCCCGCGCTGAAGCTCACTGTGGTCGGCGCCGCCAATCTGCAGGCCGAACGCGACGCGCTCAAGCGCGAGCGGCTCGACGCGCTGCTGCGGGCAGAAAAGCGCCGCGCCAGCGGCACGCCAGCCAGCGGCCCGGATGCGGCGCCCATCACCCTCAGCGCTGCCGAATATCCGGCTTTGCTGAAGGCGGCATACACCCGCGCCGAGCTGCCGGAGCGGCCGCGCAACTTCATCGGCCTGAACAAAGATCTGCCGCCGGCCGAGATGGAAGGGCTGCTGTTGGCTTCCATTCAGGTCGATGAAACCGCAGCGCGCGAGCTTGCCGCGCAGCGCGGCGCCGCAGTCAAAGACTATCTGGCTGCTGCGGGTCTGCCTGCCGAGCGGCTGGTGCTGGGCGCGGCCAAAACGCAGACCAGCACAGGCCCCTGGAAGCCGCATGCCGAGCTGAATCTTGCGCCACGCTAAAACAGGCGAAAATACGCGCTGCAATTTATGGGCTGTGTGCGTCCTGGGTTGAACGGCCGCCGGCCCTGCGACTCCGCAGTTCAACGCCGCCGCCCGGTTCCCCCTTTTTTTCCGCAGCTTTTCTGACGCCGATCCGGCTGGATGGGCGCCCTGCTTGCGGCTCTTTGTGTTTCCGGCTTCCTTCCGACTTTCCTGCTCCGCTTTTGCCATGTTCAAATCTTCCAAACCCGACACCCCCGCCGTTAAAACTCCTGCCGCCAAAGAGGTGCAAGCGCACCCGCTGGACGGCCTGACCGGCGGGGCGTTTTCGGCGCCGACCTCGGGCGAACGTGCGGCGCGCATCCGCCAGTGGCTGGCGACTTCGCCATCGGCCGACAAGATGGCCGAGGTCTATAAAGAGCTGGCCAACCGCGACAAGGGCGCGGCCAAGCCGCTCAAAGAAAAGCTCGACGAGGTCAAACGCAGCAAGGGCCAGGAGGCGGTAGCCGCCGAATGGGCTGAAAAAGCCCATGCGCTGCTGGCGGCCGGCAAGCTCAATCTGGCCGATGCGCTGGCCTGGCAGCGCGACGCCGCCAAGGCGGGCGCGCCGCTGTCGAAGGAGCCGCTGGCCGGGCTCAAGGTGCAACTCGCCGAGCGCGTCAAAACCATTGAAGACCTGCAGCACCGCACCCAGGTGCAGCGCGAAGCCGCCGTGCTGATCGCCCAGCGCATCGAGGTGTTGTCGATCAAGCCGTGGCGCGATGCCGAGACCGCACTCGAAGCGCTGCGCGTCGACGTGGCCCACTGGCAGGCGCAAGCCGGCGACATCGCCAGCGACGCCAACTGGGCCAGCGTCGATGCCAAATTCCCGCCCCTGCTCGACGCGTCGCGCGGACAGTTGCTGGCTGTGTGGGATGCGTTTGGGGCGGCCATTGCGATCACGCTGAAGGCTGCCGAAGACCCGGCCGCGCCGCTGCCGGCAGTGCCGGTGTGGGCCGACGAGCTGCGCGCGTTGCGCGGTGTCGCTGCCCCGGCAAACGAGTCGGTGCGGCCCGCCAAAGCCAAAATCGACCCGGCAGTGCTGAAGGAAATGCGCGAGAAATCAGCCGCAGCCGTGCAGGTCGCGCTGGCCCGCCTTGAGCACGAAGTCACCGAAGGCCACGGCAAGGCCACGCCCAGGGTCGCCGCCGAGCTGCGCCAGACGCTGAAAGAAAACATCCGCAACATCGACAGCGCGTTAGAGGCCGCTGCCCACGCCGCGCTGACCGCCGCTGGCGAACTTGAAGGCTGGCAGCGCTGGCGTGCCGACCAGATCCGCGAAGAGTTGCTGGCCAAGGCCGACGCGCTGGCCGCCAAGCCGCTGGGCGGGCGCAAGCAGCAAGACGCGCTGCGGCATTTGCGCGAACAGTGGAAAACCAGCGACCAGGGCGGCCCGGCCAACCACGCGCTGTGGAAGCGCTTTGACGACGCCTGCAACGAAGCGCACAAGGTGGTCGAGGTCTGGCTGGAAACCGTCAAGGAGCAAAGCGAAGCGGTGAAAGCCGAGCGGCGCTTGCTGATCGACGAGGTGCTGGCCTGGGCCGCCGCGCACCAGAGCGACACCGACTGGAAGCTGCACATCCGCAGCCTCAACGGTTTTGTCGATAAGTGGCGCGAAGCCGGACACTTGGGCGAAAAAGCTTTTGCCGAAATCCAGCCGCAGTGGAAGGCCGCGATGGACCAGGCCGACGCCCCACTGACCGCCGCCCGCGAAGGCAGCCTGGCCCGCCGCCGGGCAATGATCGACGAGGCCCAGACGCTGGGCGCCGAACCGGTGCTGTACATCGACGCCGTTAAGTCCCTGCAGCAGCGCTGGCAGCATGAGGCGCAAGGCGTGCCGATCGAGCGCAAGCAGGAGCAAAAACTCTGGGACGCGTTTCGCAAGCCGATTGACGACGCCTTCCAGCGCAAAACGCTGGAGCGCGAAAAAGCAGCGACGGCGCTGGGCGAATTCGACCGCATGGTGGTTGAGGCGTCCAAAGCCGTCGCGGCCGCCACGGCCAGCGGCGATGCGCAGCAAATTCATGCCGCAGCCAAGGCGCTCGAAGCCATCGTGCGCGGCCAGGTGCCGGTGCCGGCAGTAGCCGCCGCGCCAGCGACCGCCCCAGCCGAAAGCACTGAGAAGGCCGATGATTCAGCATCAAACCAGCCGGAAACCCAATCAAATCTTGCGCCGACAGCTCCTGAAATAATAGCGACTGCGACTGCGGCGGCGGAGCCTGCCGACGGGGCACCCGCCGCGTCGGCCGACGAGCCCACCTTGGCCGGCCTCGATGCCCAACCCGCCGAAGCCGAGCCGGCTGAAGCCGCTGCGCCAGCCGAACCCGCTGCGCCGCCCAAACCCGCACCCAAGCCCGTCATCGCCCGCCGGGGCGACGACCGCCCGGGTGCCAAGCGGCCAGATTCCGGTTCGGCCGGTCCGGGCGCGCGCGGCGGCCAGTTCGACGGCCGCAGGGACGGCAAGCCCGGCAGCAAACCGGGCAGCAAACCGGGTGGTGCGCGCCAGAGCACCGACAACAAGTTCGAGCCTTACCGGCCCGAGCGCGAGGACCGCGGCCCGCGTGGCGATCGTCCGGAGCGCGGCGCCGACCGGCCGGCCTTTGAAGAGCGCGGCCCGCGCCTGGGTGACGCCGCCTTCCGCGCCCAGCGCGAGGCTTTCGACGCAGCCAACCAGGCGCTCCAAAAGCTCCAGGTGCAGGCGCACGGCGAAGTGCTGACGCATGTGCTGACGGCATGGGAAAAGCGCGACCCCGAGCAGGTGCCCACGGTGCAGGACTTCGACAAGCAGGTGCCGCCTGCGGTGCGCAGCAGCTGGGTCGAAGCGCTGGCCAAGCCGTCCGGCAAAGACGCCTCCGAAGCCTTGCTGCGGCTTGAGATTGCCGCCAACGTTCCGACGCCGGCCGAGCACATCGGCGCACGCCGCATGCTGCAACTGCAATTGCTGACCCAGCGCAAGGCGGCTCCACCGGCCGAAACCTGGGGCGAAGACACCGCCAAGGTGCTGGCATCACAGTTCGACGCGGCGATGGCGCGCCGCGTGCAGAACGTGCTGAAGGCTTTGCTCAAGCGCTGAACGGGCTTCGCGCGGGCAGGGCGATCAATCGCCGGTGCGACGCAGACTCCTCGGGGGCAAGCCGCCAGCGTCCGGCCGTGTTGGCGCAAGCGGTTGCAGCACGGCGCAGGCACAACAAATCGGGCTCGTGCCTTTTGCGAAAGACTACGGCTCCGGATGGCAGGGCCCTAGGCCGCAGGCATTCCACTCGCCCGGCGAAAGGCTGATTTCAAAATCGGTGTTCTGCCCGTCCCCAAACGCTTGCGCGGCCGACGCGGGTGCCTGCATACCAAAGCTGCGCTTCGGCTCGAAGCAAAAGGCGGCTCCACCCCCCCGCTTCAAGACTGCGTTTTCAGCGCGACTTTTTCGCCGCCGTGCGTTTGGTTGTGGCCTTTTCGGCAGCGGGCTTGTGCTTGGCCGAGCGCTCGGCGGTCGGCTTCGCGGTGTGTTCCGCCTTCTCGAAGTTTTCGGCTTTGGGCGCGCCCGGCTCGCCAGGACTG
>JAJAYS010000257.1 GCA_026786065.1 Polaromonas sp. | reverse complement strand
GGTGCCGGCAACCAATGACCAAGGCAAGAGCCGCCAGGATCACGCCCCATCCCCATTGCCGTCGCCGTCGGCATCCAGCAAGTGTCCCGACGCAGTCGCCGCCCTGGGACTTTGTAATCCGGGTAAGTAACTAACAGGTAGGAAACAGCATGAGAGAACTAGCATGAGCCAACTGGTTTTGAGCCTGCTGCTGGCCGTGGGGCTGCTTGGCCACGCGTCAGTGGCCTTCGCTGCGGCGAATTACAAAATCGTGACTGCTTCCGAGCGGGGAACCTACATCCGGATCGGGCGCGATCTCGCCGAGTTTGTTGCGCCTTCGGCGGACATCAAGCTTGACGCCTTGCCGTCGGCCGGATCGGCAGACAACGCCCGGCTGTTGAGGTACGAGCCCGGCGTCAAACTGGCATTGGTCCAGTCGGACGTTTATCAGTCCTTTGTCGATCTTGCCGCCGCCGGCAACGCGGCAGCCCGCACGCTGATGCGGCCGTTGCGGGTCATCATGCCGCTCTACAACGAAGAGATTCACTTTGTTGTGCGAGCCGACTCGGAGCGCAATTTCATTCACGAGATCAACAATGCCAAGCTGAATGCCGGCGAGCAGGGAAGTGGCACCGCGCTGACGTCTGCAACGCTTTACCGGTTGATGTTCGGCGAGGCGATGCCGGACGCAAGCACCAGCTACCTTTCCAACGAAGAGGCGCTGGTCAAACTGGTCACCGACAAAACTGTTGACGTGGTTGCCGTCGTGGCCGGCCAGCCGGCCAAACTGTTTGTCGATATGAAGCCGGAGTCGCGCGTGCTGATCAAACTGCTGAAGTTCGACGCCAAGCACGCATCGAGCAAAGGCGTTCTGGAGACCTACTTCCAGGCCAATGTCCGGGCCACCAATTATCCAAACCTGCTTGAATCCGATATCCCCGGGTTGGCGGTCAAGGCGTTTCTGGTGACTTACGATTTCCAGGGCCCGGACACCGAAAAACACCTGCGAGGCATGGCGCGTTCGCTGTGCCAGAACTTCGGAGTACTGCAGGAAAAAGGCCACCCGAAGTGGCGTGAGGTCGAGCTGGCCCTGCCCGATCTCGGTCGCGGCTGGACCTACTATCCGCCGACGACGCGCGAACTTCGCTCGTGCATCACCGCGAGAGCCAAGCCTGAAACCCCCGTGAAGGCGGCGGCACCGTCGGCAAAAATGTGCCCGCAGCAGCAGCGGATTCTCGGGCTGTGCAGTTAGGAGACTGGGCGGCAGAAGGGTGCGCGCTGAAGGCGGCTGGCCATCATGGCCCCTGGTTCCTCCAGCGCCGCCCGCCTCTCGGCGTCAGGCTCTTTCAGTTCGAACGGAAAGGCCTGGTGGACCAGCACCGTACGTAAAAATAACCGCACCGCGTCCGGCATCGACAAACTTCTCGCCGTCAGCGCAGCCGTTGCCTGCGCCGAGCCTTCCGCAGTGGCGCGAGGTAGTCGGGATTCTCGGTGAGCAAGTAGCCCCGCGGGCCGGTTTCAGCGTCCGTCAGCCCCGCAACGGCTGACGCAAAACAACTCCGTTATTAAAATCGGCATGGGCACGCCAATCGCAGGCTCGATACCTAATTCCGGAAACGGCCTTCGCCGCCTGGATCATCTCTAATACCAAAGACCCACGCTCGGGGAATATCGCATTGCGCTTTGCCGCAATGGACAATCGATACACTGGTGACTCAGCCGCCCGCACGAGACAAGAAGCACCATGTGAATAAAAAAGTTCTCTGTATCGTCGGAACGCGCCCGGAGGTCATCAAGATGGCGCCGGTTATTCAGACGCTGTCCGGCGTGCCAAACATTCAGGTGAGCGTCCTGAGTTCAGGGCAGCACCGTGAAATGTTGCTTCCGTTGATCAAGTGGTTCGGGCTGCACATAGACGCCGATCTGTGCGTCATGACAGAAGGCCAGACGCTTTCGGAATTGACCGCCCGCCTTCTGCAGGGGTTTGAAAGTCAGCTGACCGCCTCCCGCCCTGACCTCGTCATTGCCCAAGGGGACACCACCACCGTCTTGTGCGCGGCCCTCAGCTGTTTTTACCAGGGCATCCCTTTTGCGCACGTAGAGGCGGGTTTGCGGACGTTCAAGGTCAGTGAGCCCTTTCCCGAAGAGTTCAATCGGGTCGCTGTAGGGCGACTGGCCTGCCTGCATTTTTGTCCGACCTCCCGCGCCAGCAGCAACCTGCTGGCCGAGCACATCGACCCGTCAACCGTGCACCTGACTGGCAACACGGTCATCGATGCGCTGCAGTTCACGACCCAGCGGCTGAAACAGCGCCCCGCCCGCGAGTTCGATCACACCGTCTTGCTGACCGCGCATCGCCGTGAGAACCTTGGCGAGCCGTTGGTTGCCATCTGCCAGGCGGTGCTGGATCTGTGCCGCCAGTTTCCTGAATTGAAGGTTTTGTATCCGGTGCACCCCAACCCGCAGGTGCGTGGGGTAGCAGAGCGGCTTCTGGGCAATCACCCGCAGATCAGGCTGTCGGAGCCGCTGGACTACCCAGACCTGGTCGCCGCCATGCAGCAGGCCAAAATAATCCTGACGGATTCGGGTGGCATTCAGGAAGAAGCTCCCGCTTTGGGCAAACCGGTACTCGTGCTCCGCGCTGTGACCGAGCGGCCCGAGGCGGTCGAACTGGGGGCGGCCAAACTCGTCGGGGCCAATCGGGATCTCATCGTTGCCGAAGCCAGTCAGCTGCTACGTGACGAAGAAAGCTACCAAATGATGGCTCGAGGCGTTTCGCCCTATGGAGACGGACACGCAGGCGCGAAAATCCGGGACATTGTCCTTGCCCACCTCCAGCAGGGCCACGCCTGGCGATAACCGCCCACACACTGAAAACCGAGATCCGATTGCTTTCTACTTTTCTGACTTTTTCCGGACTTGTTGCCAGGGACGCCCTGGGTATTCGCCCCCTCAAGGCAGAGCTGACCGACCACCTTCGAGCCGCCGTGGAGTGGCTCAAGCGCGCCCACGACCACGGGGACGACGACGGCGTCAGCTATGGCTTTTCACTGCGCGGCGGCTGGCGTCCGTCCTACCGGGAGACCTCCGGCTACATCGCCACCACCTTCTTTGATCTGGCCCGCCACCTCAATGACGGCAACTATCGAGAACGGGCGCTGCGCATCTGCCGTTGGCTGCTCGCGGTGCAAAACAGCGACGGCTCCTTCGCCAATCCGCGCTATGGCAGCGCCGGCATCGTCTTCGACACCGGGCAAGACCTGTTTGGCCTGGTGCGTGCCGCTGAAGAAACCGGCGAGGCGGTTTTCAGGGAAGGCGCCTTGCGCGCCGCAGATTGGCTAGTGCACATTGCAGACGAAAAAGGCATCTGGACCCGCAACGAGCACCTGGGCACGCCCCACGTTTACAACACCCGCACGGCTTGGGCGTTGCTGCGGATGAATCAGCTGGCCTACGACGCCGAGCGGGAACGCATAGCGCGCGCCAATCTGGACTGGGCACTTGCCGAACAGCAGCCGAGCGGCTTTTTTGACCAGTGCGCGTTCGTGCGCGGCAAGCCGCCCTTCACCCACACCATTGCTTACGCCACCCGCGGTTTGCTGGAGTCGGGTCGGCTGCTGAACGACGCCCGTTACCTGCAGGCGGCACAGCGATGCGCCGATGCTGCGCTGCGCCATGTCGCAGCCGACGGCTTTCTTGCCGGCGAGATATCGATCGACGGGCAACCGGCTGCGGCGTACTGCTGCCTCACCGGCAATTGCCAGTTCGCCATCGTCTGGGCCAAGCTCTACGACAGCACTGGCGACGAAAAATACAAAGCCGCAGCGATTCGCGCTGTCGATTTTGTCGTCAGCCGTCAAGACATCGCCACGTCCAACCTCGACGTGCGCGGCGCGATCAAAGGCTCCTCGCCGATCTGGGGCCGATACGCACCGCTCAGTTTCCCCAACTGGCCAGCGAAGTTTTTTATCGACGCCGTTCTGCTGCGTAGCCGGTGGTCCTGATGGCACGCATTCGTGTTCTCAATGCCGAGTTCGACGCGCTGACGCTGGCGCAGACCGTGGACGCCATCTTCGAGGACATGAAGGCCGGAAAAAGAGGCTGGCTGGCGACGGTGAATGTGGCCATTTTGATGATGATGCGCTCCGACCCGCAGCTACAGGGCTTCGTTGACTGTGCTGCGCTGGTCGTTGCCGACGGGCAGCCCTTGATTTGGTGCACGCGCTGGTTAGACAGGGCGCTGCCCGAACGGGTGACCGGCATCGACCTGGTTGAATCGATCTGCCAGCGCGCGGCTGCCGAGGGCAAAAAAATCTACCTGCTCGGTGCCACTCTCGAAACCGTGTTGCGCGTCGCGCAAAGACTCAAAGAACGCCATGTCAACCTCCAGGTGGACAGCGCCGACGGCTATTTTGGCGACGATGAAGCGGCGAATCGGGCCGATGCCGTGCGTGCGTCCAAGGCGGACATCCTGTTCGTCGGCATGGGAGTTCCACGCCAGGAACGTTTTCTTGAACAGCAATGGGAACGGCTGGGCGTCGCCACGGCAATAGGCGTGGGCGGAAGTTTTGACGTTCTCGCAGGCTTGCGCGCCAGGGCACCGCGCTGGGTCCAGCGCATTGGCCTGGAATGGCTGTTTCGGCTGCTTCAGGAACCGCGTCGGCTTTTCATGCGCTATCTGGTCACCAATAGCCAGTTTGTGTGGCTCATGGCCAGCACGCTTTTCACCACCAAGCGCTAAACCAAGCCTGCCGCCGGTCCACCTATTCAGGAGCGGCGAAAACCGCCGTCAAGCTGGTCGCGCTCAAGGTTTGAGCCAGCGAGCCAGGGCAAAAGCATCGCAAGGGGTCAAGAGCAAGGGGTCAGGTCTTGCATTAACGCACCATTAGAAATAAACTCCCCGGATGTCCCGCCCCCTGCGCATAGAGATCCCTGGTGGCCTTTATCACGTAACGTCGCGCGGTAATCGGCTCGAAGACATCTACCACTGTGACGCAGATCGCAGCCTGTGGCTTGATGTCTTGTCCCAATGCTGCGAACGCTTTAACTGGGTCGTGCATGCCTGGTGCCAAATGGGCAACCACTACCACTTGGTAGTCGAAACCGTTGAGGGCAACTTGTCTGCGGGCATGCGCCAGCTCAACGGCGTATTCACCCAAAGCATGAATCGCCGCTACCAGCGCGTAGGCCACGTTTTTCAGGGCCGCTACAAAGCCATCATCGTCAGCCGCGAAAGCCACCTGCTGGAGCTGCTGCGCTACGTCGTGCTCAACCCAGTGCGCGCAGGCATGGTGGCGCACCCCGGCCAATGGCCCTGGAGCGCCTACCGCACCATGGTCGGCCAGGCCGCCTGCCCTGCGTGGTTCAAGCCCCAGTGGGCGCTCAGCCAATTCGCTACCCAAAAGGCTGAGCAAGTCGCCCGGTACGAACAATTCGTCATCCAGGGCATAGGCACAAACTCTATTTGGGATGATCTGAAAGGACAAATCTTTCTGGGCAGCGACGAGTTTGCGCAAACCATGCAGCAAGCGCTTGCGTATCAAGGCAAAGCCGGCAGCGCGGAAATCCCAAGAGCGCAGCGTCGCGCCAAAGCCAAGTCACTCAGCTTCTATACCTCCACGTTTCAGGAAGACACCAAGCAAGGCATGCTGGCGGCCTACGCCACAGGAGACTACACACTGCAAGCCGTAGCAGAGGCTTTCGGCGTGCACTACTCGACAGTGAGTCGGGCGGTGGGTGCGAAATGAGTTTTTATAGTCGTGTTCCCAAGCCGGCCAAATTACAAGAATTATGAATACGAATGCTACATTGCAAGACCTGACCCCATCTATGCTTTTGCTGGTCCGCGCGCGCCCTCAGCGCTCGGGCTTCGTCTCGCCAGCCCCTTGCGCACTGCGCGGCCGGCGCTCGACGGGGGTGACCTTCGGGTCGGTCCAGGTGCCGTCGATCAAAAATTCCCGCGTCGCAGCCTCCATCAGCGGGCGGCGCAAAAACAGTTGCGCCAAAAAAGTGCCGAGCCCGATGGCCGGGTTGATGACGGTAGCGATCAGCGAGGCGGTGCCGGCGTCGATCTCGGGCACGACGACGACGCGCAGGGCTTGCGTCTCGCTTGCAATGTCAGCGCTGCCGGCCATCAGCACGGCAGCATTGACGCCGCGCATCTGCAGGTTGTTGGTTTGCGCGCTGCCCCGGGCGATGGTGACGTCGCCGCGCACGAAGTCGAAGGCGAAGCCTTCCGAAAACACGTCGCGGAAGTCGAGCGTCAGCCGGCGCGGCAGCGCCTGCAAACTGAGCACGCCGAGCAGCTTGCCGATGCCGGGGTCGGCCTTGACGAACTGGCCGGATTCGACGTTGACGTTGAACTGCCCGCGTAGGCTGGGCACGTCTAGCTCCAGCGGTGAGCCGGACCATTCGATCTGGCCTTCAAGCCGGCCTTTGCCGCGCCGCACCACGTCGATCATGCCGAATCGCTTGAGCAGCTCGCCCGAATCGGCAATGTCGAGCGTGAAGGTCATCGCAGTGCGCCTCCGGTCGGTCGGCGCAACGCCGGGCGCCGCGTTCACCGGGGCGGGCGCCAGCGCCCAGTTGCCGGTGGCGTTGAACTCTGCTTCGGGCAAGGTCAGCCTGAGCTTGTTGAGTCGCCATTCACGCCCGCCGCCTGGGGCGTTGGCGCTGCGGTTGACGGCATCGATCTCGACCCGTCCGAGCTTCTTGCCGCGCAGCTCGAAGTCGTCGATGACGATGTCGAGCGCCGGAAGGGCGACCGGTTGTTGCTGTTGGCGTTGCAGCAGGTTTTCGACCTCGCTGGCCGACGCGCTGGTCAGGCGCAGCCTGCTCAGACGTGCCATCACGCGCGCGCCGGTCGCACCGGCGGCCTGGCGGTATTCGAGCTTGCCGGCAAGCTCGGCCGATTCGACGGTAGCGCCCCACACGGGGCCATCGCGAGAGCCGCTGGCAACGACGCTGGTGAGATTGCGACCCTGATAGTTCAGCTCGGCGGTGCGCAGGTCGAACGCAGTGGGCAAATAGGCCTGCAGCTCGGCGGCCGACCGGCTGGCTGCGTCTGCGCTGGCAGCGCCCGTCGTCTTTGCGTTGGCCAAAGGCGGCGGGGCCGCGCCGGAGAGCGCGCCGGCCTGGGCGGTCCAGGCATTAACGTCCAGGCGCGGCAGGTTAATCGACGCCACCACGCCGCGCTCGGGCAGCGCCGCCGATTCGACCGCCGCCGCACCGCGCGCGACGACGCCGGCCAGCCCGCGCGGCTGCGCGCCGCCGACATCG
>JAJAYS010000256.1 GCA_026786065.1 Polaromonas sp. | reverse complement strand
TTTCAATTCGGAGGTCTCTTCTTTGTGGGGGTTGGCCCTTGGGCGGGCTTGGGGCGAACGGGTTGTTGCAGGGCAACCGGTGCGTTTTGGGGCGCACGACTATTTTCCCCGTCCGTTCGTGTTGACGTATCGACGCATCTTCGCGCTTCTCGGGCTCAGGACCCTTCGATACCTCAGGGAAAGCGGGTCGATGCATGGAGCACTGGTCGTTGCAGAGAGAGCGGGTTATTGCAATGCAAACGGACGCTGCGCAGCGAGAACAACACAAGGGCGCCTGCACCGGCAATGCTGCGCGCTCCGCGTTCGGCCAGGCACCCAGCGCAGGCAGTCCGCTCGGGAAACCTCAACCCGCCACGGCTTCCACGGTGGGCTTGGCCGCGGCAGTCGGTGCAACCAGCCCGATGCGGTCCAGCGCGCTGACCAAGCTGGCCACGGTGCGGTCGGGGTGGTGCCACTTCTCCAGCCCGAAAAGACCGATGCGAAAGCTCATGAAGTCGGCGCCTTCATCGCACTGCAGCGGCACGCCGGCGGCGGTTTGCAAGCCTTGTGCGATGAACTTCTTGCCCGACTGCATCTCTGGGGCGGTCGTGTAGCTGACGACCACGCCGGGGGCCTTGAAGCCCTCGGCCGCCACGCTGGGCAGGCCGCGTGACTCGAACAGCGCGCGCACCTTGCTGCCGAGTGCCATCTGCTCGGCCTTGACCGTCGCAAAGCCGTAGGTCTGGGTTTCCTTCATGACGGCGCACAGACGCGTGAGCGCATCGGTCGGCAAGGTGGCGTGGTAGGCGTGGCCACCTTTTTCATAGGTTTCCATGATCTGCAGCCACTTTTTGAGGTCGCAGGCAAAGCTGGAGCTGGTGGTGCCGTCGATAGCTGCGCGAGCGCGCTCGCTGAGCATGACCATCGCGCAGCAGGGGGAGCTGCTCCAGCCTTTTTGCGGGGCCGAGATCAACACATCGACGCCGGTGGCCTTCATGTCCACCCACATGGCGCCGGAGGCGATGCAGTCGAGCACGAACAGCCCTTCCACGGCATGCACCGCATCGGCGACGGCGCGCAGATAAGCATCGGGCAGCATGATACCGGCGGAAGTTTCAACATGCGGCGCAAAAACCAGCGCGGGCTTTTCTTTGGCGATGGCGGCAACCACCTCGCCAATCGGCGCCGGCTCCCACGGGGCCTGCGAGCCGGCCTGTGTCTTGCGGGCTTTCAGCACGCTGTGGCCTGCGGGGATCTGCCCCATCTCAAAAATTTGCGTCCAGCGGTAGCTGAACCAGCCGTTGCGCAACACCATGACCTGCTTGTCGGCGGCAAACTGCCGGGCGACCGCCTCCATGCCGTAGGTGCCGCTGCCGGGGACCAGCGCCGCCGAGTGGGCGCCGTACACCTCCTTGAGCATGGCGGAAATGTCGGTCATGACCCGCTGGAAGCTGCGCGACATGTGGTTCAGCGAGCGGTCGGTATAGACAACCGAAAATTCGAGCAGGCCGTCAGGGTCAACGTTGGGTAGGAGTCCGGGCATGGTGTGTGTTTCGCTGAAGTTTTTTGAAAATCCGGGGGAAAGGTTAGCATGCGCGCCCAGCCCGGAAAAATACCCGGCCGCAGGGGAGATGATGTCCTGTGCGCGCTTCGGTCAGGGCTGCAAAAACGTAGCGCCGAGGTGGCCGACCTTGACGTAGATCAACGCGCCTTCGGCGCCGGTAAAAGGCGCGTGCCGGCTGCCGCGCGGGTTGCGCAGCCAGGCCCCCTTGGGGTAGCTGCCGAATTCATCACAGAAAAGGCCGGCCAGCACCAGTATTTCTTCGCCCTCCGGATGGCTGTGCGCGCTGAATACGGTGTGAGGCTCCCAGCGCACTAGCGCGGTGGTGACGCCTTCATGATCGTGCAGCGGCATCACCGACAACCCGGGCACCAGCCCCGGCTGCCACGGCTCGCACCGGGTGTCGATGCACACCGGCTGCAGGTCGTCTGCGGCGAATTGCCAGAGCTTGACGAACAACAGGCAGCCGCCGGTCGAAAAAGATGCATGCGCCGAGCCGGGCGGGTTGCGCAAATAATTGCCGGCCGGGTAGTCGCCGCGCTCGTCTGAAAACACCCCTTCGATCACTAAAATTTCTTCACCGCCGCCGTGGACATGCCGGTTAAAGCTGGAGCCGGGCAGGTAGCGCACGATGCTGGTGGCCCGGGCCACCTCGCCGCCTATACGGTCGAGCAGGCGGCGTTCGACGCCGGGTTGCGGTGAGGCCAGCCACTGGGCGTCGGCCGCCCCGGATACCACGCGTTGGCCGAGGTCGGCGTTGAAGCTGGTTGTCGGGTTCGGCGTCATCACATGATTTTAAAGAGGCCGGGCTCGCCGATTGGCCAACCAGCGAGAAGCCACCCCGGCAAAAGGCCGATCACCACTGCCCGGTTGCAGGCCGCGCAGCGGCAGGTTCACCCGCGCCCGGCGTTGCTGCGCACAAAACGGGCGATCACGCGGTTGACCTCCGCCGCGTCGGTAACCGGTGCCATGTGGCCGAGCGTCGCAAACTCGACAAGCTCGACCTGCGGCAAGGTTGCGATTAAGACACGGGCCACAGCTTTTGCGGCCTGGGTCGATTGCCCGCCGGTCATCAGCAGCACCGGCAGGTCGAGCCCGGCCAGCGCCGCAACAGGGGTGGGTTCGGTCGTCAGCGCATGCCCCCAGCGGCGCACGTTTTTGATGGACGCTTCGATCGCCGGTTTGCGCGCCGACGGCATGCGCTGCCAGGCGCCATCGCCCATCCAGTAGTCGATGAAGTGGCGAGCCGCTGTGTCGGTGTCGCCAGCGTCAAGCGCCCGGCCGGCGTTGCCTACCACCGAGCCAACCCCGTCGTCGTCTTGCGAGCCCCGGGCGGCACCCAGCAGTGAGAATAGCGTCGGCTCATACAAAACCAGCGCGCCGATGCGCTCTGGATGCGCCAGCGCCGCCACCAGCGCGATGGCCGCGCCGTAGGAATGGCCGACCAGCACGCAGCCCGGGCCGGCGCGTGCCAGCAGCGGTTCGATCAGCCCGACTTCGTCGCTCAGGCTGATGACGCGGTCTGACGGCCAGGACGGGCTCTGGCCTGCGTTGTAGGAGTCGGGTGCAAAGACGTGGAAGTCGGGCGCGAGTTCGTCGATCAGCGCGCGCCACTGGCTGGAGCTGCTGGCGTTGGAATGCAGGCAGACCACGCCAAGGCCGGTGCCGGCTTCGCGCACAAAAGGCAGGGGTTGCATCATGGTGCGAAGTTATACGCCGGTTATTTGCCTTCCTGCAAGCACGCGCATTATGCGGGCTTCGGAGCCCTCGCCTCAGTGACTTTCAGCGCGCCGGATCAAGAAACGGCGTCCCGATATCGCTCACATAAAAAATGACGACCCGCAGCGCGTCTGTGGCGCTTTTGTTGTACCCAGTCATCTTGACGTTCGGTGGCTCGACAAAAGCCTGTCCGGCGCTGACCACAGTGAGCGGCTGGCCTTCAAGGTCGAGCGAGAACTGGCCTTCGAGCACGTACACGGTGACCGGCCAGCGGTGCGAATGAAACACGGTTTTGTCGCCGGGCTTGAACGACGCAGTCAATACCCGGACTTCCTGCGCATCCGACTTGGGCATCTGGAGCACGCTTTGTTTGAGGACCAGCGTCGGCACGGCCAGGCCCGGCGTCTGCGCGTGCGCACCGACACTGAGCGCGATGCCGATCAGGCAGGTCAATCTGGCCAGGCTGGCCAGACCCGCGACCGACGGGGAAGTGTGACTTTGCTGCATGACGGGCCTCATCTTTCGAAAGTTGCTGATGCACTTCAGTCTAGGCAACCAAGGGGCTCGGTGCCAGCCGCAAATTTGCATAATGGTGCCGCAACAATAGGGACTCGCCAATGTTCGACTGGGACGATCTGAAGCACTTCCTGGCCGTCGCCCGCCACGGCAGCAGCACCGCCGCAGGGCGAGCCCTTAAGGTCGATCAATCGACGGTTCAGCGGCGCCTGGTCGAGCTAGAACGCCGCATCGGGCAGCCCCTGGTCGAGCGGCGCGCCACCGGCTACCGGCTGACTCGGTATGGCCGGGACCTGCTGCCGCACGCCGAGCTTGTGGAGCAGTAGATGCTGGGGTTGCAGCGCTTCTTGCAGTCTTCCTCGCGGGCACTCAACGGCGTCATCCGCCTAACCTGCCCGGAGCCGATCGTGCTGCGCATAAGCCGCTCGAGCCTGCTGGATCATTTGCACACCCTGCACCCGGGCCTGCATGTTGAGTTTGTGATGAGCGACCACTATGTGGACTTGGCCAAGGGCGAGGCCGATGTGGCGCTGCGTTCAGGCGACACGGTCGATGGCCAGCTGATTGGCCGCAAGATCGCGGATTCGCTGTGGGCGGTGTACGGTGGCCGCGATTACTTGGCGCAACACGGCGCGCCGCAAGCACCGCAGGATCTGGCGCAGCACGCTTGGGTCGGGTTTGACGAGACGATGGCCGGGCACCGGGCCACGCTCTGGCTGCGGCAGGTGGCGCCCAGCGCAAAAATGGTCGCCACCAGTGGCAGCGTGTTGGGAACGGTGCACTTTGCCAGGGCGAATCTGGGGCTGGCCGCGCTGCCCACCGCGCTGGGTGACGCCGAGGCCGACTTGCTGCGGGTGTGGGGGCCGGTGACCGAACTGACGCGCAGCTGGCGCCTGCTGACGACACGTCAATTGCGGCGCACGCCGCGCGTGTCCGCGTTCTTTGAATTCATGCTGCGAGAGTTGCCCACCTTGCGGCCCATCCTCACGGGATAAGCCGGTGGGGCCGGTGCGGCAGCTAGATCGGCCGTGCGTCAGGTCGCCCGCGAAGAAAACTCAAGCAGCGCGGGCAGCGCCGCCATGTCAGTGAAAAGCATCGTGGCACCGGCCTTGCGCAAAGCCGCCGGTGCATCGTGCCCGGCGTCGGGCGGGTTGTAGCCGAACACCGTGGCGGCCGCCGCCACGCCGGCCGTCACGCCGGTCACCGTGTCTTCCACCACGAGGCAGCGTTTGGCATCCACCCCCAGCGCGGCGGCCGCGGCCAGGTACACGTCGGGCCAGGGTTTGGAGCGCGGCATTTCATGGCCGCTGAAAATGCGGCCGTCGAAATACGGCATCAGGCCGCATTTGCGGATCTGCAACTCAACCTTGAAACGGTCGGCGCCCGACGCGCAGGCGATGCGGCCCCGAAACTGCGCATGCACCGCGTGTACCGCCTGCACCGCGCCGGCAATGGGCTGCAAGGCGCGCTCCAGCGCGGCGTTGCGCCGCTGGCGAAACTGGTCCATCCAGTATTCGGTCAGCGGCTTCCGGGTTTTTTCTTCGATTAGCGCAGTCAGGTCGCGCACCGCCTGGCCGGTGAAGATGCGCATGCATTCGGCGAGTGTCAGCGCCCAGCCGGCGTCGTCCAGCATGTCGCGCAACACGCCGTTGGTGATCGGTTCGCTGTCCACCAGTACCCCGTCGCAGTCGAACAGCACAGCGTCGAACTTCAAACCGGGACTCTCCATTTGCTATGAAAAACGTAGCTGTACACGGTCGTATTACCTTGGCGTCAAGCCAGTTTTACTTAAATATGCAGGCCCGGTGGGCTTATTGCGGCTCAATCTTCGCGTCCTTGATCGCCTTGGCCCACTTAACGGTTTCCTTCTGGGTGCGCTGGCCCAGCGCTTAGGGCGTGCCGGGCTCGACCAGGAAGCCGATGGGTGCGAACTTCTCCTGCAAGTCTTTGCTATTGGCGGCGGCGTTGATGGCCTGGTTGAGTTTGGCCACCACGTCGGCCGGCGTGCCGGCGGGCGCGAACATGGCGAAGTAGGCGATCAGTTCGTAGTCCTTGATGCCCAGCGCTTCATTGACGCTGGGCAGCTCGGGAATCGCCGGCGAGCGTTCGGCCGAGGTGACGGCGAGGCCGCGAATTTTGCCGCCCTTGACCTGCGGCAGCGTGACGGCGAAGTCGGCACTGAACATCATCACCTGCCCGCCTATCAGGTCGGTCATGGCGGCCGGGCCGCTTTTGTAGGGCACGTTGGTCATCTGGATGCCGGCCATGCTGGCCAGCATTTCAGACGACACCAGCTGCGACGTGCTGGCGCTGGCAAACGTGACGTTGCCCGGCTTGGCCTTGGCCAGGTTGACGAACTCGCGCAGGGTCTTGGCCGGCACGTCGTTGTTGACCGCGACGATCAGCGGCACCGAGCCAAGGTAGCCAAGTGGCGCAAACGCCGTGTCCTGGTTGTAGGGCAGCGTCTTCATCAGGCTTTTGAGCGCGGCGTTGGTGCTGTTGGTGCCGATCAGGATGGTGTAGCCGTCGGGCGCCGCCTTGGCCACTGCATCGGCACCCAGCATGCCGTTGACGCCGGCCCGGTTCTCGACCACGATGACCTGGCCGAGCGTGTCGGACATTTTTTGCGCGAAGGCGCGGCCGATCTGGTCGGTCGCGCTGCCTGCGGCAAACGGCACGATGGCTTTGATCGGCTTGTTCGGGTAGGGCTGGGCCAGCGCGGCAGAGGCGCACAGCACGGTGGCGAACGCGGTGGCGAACACCGTGGCAATCGAACGGATGGCGAGGCGCATGGGGTCTCCTTCAAAGATTTTGTGAACGCAGTTTAGGCCAGGTCGCCCAGTGAAATATCGAGCATCGCCGCGCTCAGCGTCTTGCCGTGCGCGTCGAGCGCCAGTGAGCAGGTGACGCCGCCACCGAGCGCATCGTGCAGCACGAAATGCAGCGCGCCGAGCTCTGGCAGCGTGAAGCGCTGCACCGCGCCGTTCACCACACCGGCGTAGTGCAGCGCCACCCGCTCGGCGCTGAGCGCGCGTTCCAGACGTGGGTAGTCGGCCAGGTCGTAGGCGATCACGCTGAGGGTGGCCCGGTTGCCCTTGTCGCCGGATCGGGCCAGCGCCAGGTCGCGCACTTTCAGTTCCTTCAGCTTTTTCAGCATGACAGCATCTGCCATTGCGGGCGCACCGCGTCACGCGGAATCAGCGCCGACGCCGCCGCAATCACTTCACGCACCGACTGCGTGACGCCGCCGCCTGCGGCCGGGCCATTCAGATACAGCGCCTCGACTTCCTGCCCGACGATCTCGGCTTCGGCCTGGGTGGCGCAGCGTACTGCCAGCCGCACCCGCACTTCATACGGCTCGTGCGCCGTGCCCAGCAGCGGCCCGTGCATTGCGTTGACGCCGATCAGCTCGGCCCGGTGCTCGCGTGCCGCCAAGCCGCGCCGCATCAGGCGCTGCTCCAAAATCGCCAGCGCCATCTCGCCGCGCGCCCGCGCGCCCGGGCCGGCATAGGAAATCTGGCCCTCACCAATGAAGCCGTCGCAATAGCCGAGCGTGGCCTTCAGCTGTGCTGGCCGTGGCTGGCCGCCCGCGCCGCTGAGCTGCATCCGGTCCGGCCCCAGCTCAGTGAACCGAACGCCTGAAAAATCCGCCACCACGTCGGGCTGCAGGTAGCGCGCCGGGTCTTCTATTTCATAGAGCAGCTGCGCGGTGCAACTGAGCCGGTCCACCCGCCCGCCAGTGCCGGTGAGCTTGGTGATGACGGCGCGGCCGTCCGCCTGCACCTCGGCAAGCGGAAAGCCGACGTTATGCAGGCCCGGCACATCGACAAAGCCCGGATCGGCCAGATAGCCGCCGCTGACCTGCGCCGCGCATTCGAGCAAATGGCCCACCGCAATGCCCCGGCCCAAGCGAGGCCAGTCGTCTGCCTGCCAGCCGAAGTGGTGCATCAAGGGCGCGAGAAACAGCGCCGGATCGGCAACGCGGCCGGTAACCACGACATCGGCCCCGGCCGCCAGCGCCGGCAGCAGCGCGTCGGCCCCGAGGTAGGCGTTGGCCGAGATCAGCCGGCCATCGAGACTGCGCACGCTGTCGGCCGAATCGAGCAGCGGCACGTCGTGCGCCCGCATCCAGGGCAGCACGTCGTCGCCGGTGACCACGGCCACGCGCAGCTGCATCAGCCCCACGCTGCGCGCGACCTGCAGCACCGCCTGCCCGGCGGCCAGCGGGTTGGCCGCGCCCATGTTGGTGATGACGGTGACGCCCTGCGCCACACAGGCTGGCAGCACCGCCCGCATGCGGGCCTCTAACAGCGGGTCGTAGCCGTGCTGCGGGTCGCGGCTGCGCCGCAGTTGCGCGAGGGCAATCGTGCGTTCTGCCAGGCATTCAAACACCAGCGCATCGAGCTGGCCGCGCTCGGCAAGGTCTTGCGCCGGGTCAATGCGGTCACCGGCATAGCCCGCACCCGATCCGATGCGGAAAGGCTTCGTCTCAAGGGCCATCGGTGTGCATTTGAATGACTTCCATTTGCTATTAAGTTAATAGCTGCTAACGCCCGTATTTGCTGGGCTATCGGCCTATTCTTCTCAAAATTAGAGGCGGTCTCCATTCAGATAGTACCAACGCAGAAGCGCACCTTCCTTGACGAAGCGGCTGCGTTCGTACAGCCGCACCGCCGGCGCGCCGGGGCTTTTCTGGCGGGCGATGAATTCGACTTCAGCGTGGGCCTCGTCCAGTTGGCGATGCTGGCGCACCTCCAGCCCCAACCACTTCACATCAGGATCAAAGTCGATGGCCTGCGGGCTATGGCTGGCATGCCAAGTGGCGAGCAGGTAGTCCGCCCGCCCCAGCACAAAGGCGCAGTAACGCGAGCGCATCAGCGACTCGGCGTCGGGTGCGGGCGTATCCGCAAAGTCGTCAAGATAGCGGCCGCAACAGGCTGCAAAAACCAGCGGCTTTTTATGCGGGTCCAGCCTGCCGCAGGAGCAGGGTCCGACGGGCAACCGCCGCGGCATCAAACCTTGCCGGTCTGGCCGTCCTTGCGGTCTTTGGCGGCCTTGCGTTCTTCCAGCGTTTCGGTCGGCGCACCCTGCTTTTGCCATTCGGCAAAACCGCCATCGATGTGCGCCACGTTGCGCAGGCCCATGTCCTGCAGCGTCTTGGTGGCCAGCGCGCTGCGCCAGCCGGCACCGCAAAACAGGATGAACTCTTTGCCCTCGTCGGCAAACAGCGGCTTGAAATAAGGCGAAGCCGGATCGACCCAGAATTCGAGCATGCCGCGCGGCGC
>JAJAYS010000255.1 GCA_026786065.1 Polaromonas sp. | reverse complement strand
GCAGCGCCTCGGGCCGGGCGCTGACCGGCGCTGCGCCAATGCCGTCGAGCTTTTACCGAACTTCCGGATCGAGCGCCTCCTTCCGCAACGCCGCCGACAGCGGGTCGAGTGCCGGTTTCGGCGCGCCCTTCGGCGCGTACAGGCCGAACGAAATCGCAATCTCGAAGCCCCGCACCCCGGCTTCGGAAATGGCCGGCACATCGGGCAGCGGAGCCACAGGTGCCCTGCCGGCCGCCGCATAAACCCGGATCTTGCCGGCCTTGACCGCAGGCACTCTGCCTGAAGTCTGGTCGCACAGCACATCGACCTTCCCGCCCATTAAATCGTCGAGCGCCAGGCCGGTGCCCGTGTACGGAATGTCGGAGGGGGAGCAAAAGGGGGGCGTTCAGCCCCCGCCCTCTCCCAGAGAAAGAGGGAGCAAGAAGGAGTGATTGCATTCGGCAAGCTGGGTGATTACCCCGATCAACAACAAATCGGCCGTAAGACTATATTTCACGGGCGTAACTAGCTATGAAAATAGTAGCAACTGGCTGCCGACCGCCGAAGTTTCAAGCGCCGTCAGCCGATTGCCTTCAACGCCCGCCGGTACTGCACCGCCTCGGCCACATGCGTGACCTGGACCTTCGCCGCACCGGCCAGGTCGGCGATGGTGCGGGCCACCTTCAGGCAGCGGTGAATGCTGCGGCCCGACCAGCCGAGCCGGGATGCCGCGCCGTTCAGGAATTTGGCCGCCGCGTCGTCCAGGTGGCATTGCGCGTCGATGGCCTGGCCTTCTAGCGCCTGGTTGGTGCTGCCCTGGCGCGCAATGGCGCGTTCACGGGCCAGCACCACCCGGGCGCGCACGGCGGCGCTGGCCTCGCCGGGCGGGGTGTTGATCAACTCTTCGGCGGCCAGCGCGCCGACTTCGACGTGCAGGTCGATGCGGTCGAGCAGCGGGCCGCTGAGCTTGCCCTGGTAGCGCGACACCTGCTCGGGCGAGCAGCGGCAGGCGCGCAAAGAGGAGCCGAGGTAGCCGCAGGGGCAGGGGTTCATTGCCGCGACGAGCTGGAAGCGCGCCGGAAACTCGGCCCGCTGCGCCGCGCGTGAAATGGTGATCTGGCCGGATTCGAGGGGTTCGCGCAGCGCCTCCAGCGCGGCCCGCGGGAACTCCGGCAGTTCGTCGAGAAACAGCACGCCCCGGTGGGCCAGTGAAATCTCGCCCGGCCGGGGCGGCGAACCGCCGCCAACCAGCGCCACCGCGCTCGCGGTGTGGTGCGGCGCGCAGGTCGGCCGCACCGCCCACTGGGCCAGCGTGAAGCGCCCGCCCAGCGACGCGACGGCCGCGCTCTCGAGTGCTTCCTGCGTCGTCATGTCGGGCAGCAGGCCGGCAAAACGCTGGGCCAGCATCGACTTGCCCGAGCCCGGCGCGCCGACCATCAGCAGGCTGTGGCCGCCGGCAGCGGCGATCTCCAGCGCACGCCGGGCGGCGGCCTGGCCTTTGACGTCGGCCAGGTCCAGGTAACGCGGCGGCTGGCTGCAGGCGGTCGGCGCCACCTTCTGCCAGCCGTCGCCGGGTTCAGGCGCGGTATCGCCGGGCAAGAACTGGCGCACCACGTCGAGCAGGTGGTGGGCGCAGTAAATGTCGGCCCCCGGCACCAGTGCGGCTTCCTGCGCGCTGGCCTGCGGCAGCACCAGACGCGGCAAGCGGCGGCCGGTTTGATCAGACCGTTCGGCCGCGCCGGCGACGGCCAGGCTCATGGCCAGTGCGCCGCGCACCGGCCGCAATTCACCGCCCAGAGAAAGCTCGCCGGCAAATTCGTAGCCGGCCAGCTTGCGTGCGTCGAGCTGCCCGCTGGCCGCCAGAATGCCCAGCGCAATCGGCAGGTCGAAGCGGCCAGAGTCCTTGGGCAGGTCGGCCGGGGCGAGGTTCACCGTGATGCGCTTATTGGCCGGGAATTCGAGCCCGGTGTTCTGGATGGCCGAGCGCACCCGCTCGCGCGCCTCTTTCACTTCGGTTTCGGCCAGGCCGACCAGCGTGAAGCTGGGCAAGCCATTGGCCAGATGGACCTCGACGCAGACCGGGCGGGCGTCCAGACCCAACAGGGCGCGGCTGTGCACTAAAGAAAGGCTCATCGGCGACTTCCGTCTTTTGCCTCAAAACCGTGCATGACTTTGCACGATATTGGTGCGTTGCGATTCGAATTGTTGTGAAACTAACGTTCCACTGCCAGCCCGAGCCGACAGTTCCTGCGCGCAGATGTCGCTTGGCACGGTAAGTGCGAAGCCAGTCTGTCAAACCACCACAACTTTAACTGGAGCCCTACCGATGATTCTTGTCTCTAAAGGTGCCGCCGTCACCGCCGCCGCCGCATTGCTTGCCACCGCCGCGCTGGCGCAGACCGCCGAGCCCGCGTCGCCGCTGGTCGTCAATTTGTCGCTGACCAGCAACTACAAGTTTCGCGGGCAGGACCAGGACCAGTCCAAAACCCGCACCATCAAGCCCGCGCTGCAGGGCGGCGTGGACTACGCCTTTGCCAACGGCTTTTACCTGGGCAACTGGAACTCGACCATCGACTGGACGCGCTACCTGCCGTCCGGCGACAACAGCCGGGTAGAGGTCGATCTGTATGGCGGCTACAAATTCAAGGCCGGCCCACTCGACCTTGACGTCGGCGCGCTGACCTACCTGTACCCCGGCGCTACCGGCGCCAACACCACCGAGCTGTACCTGGGTGGCGCATTCGGCCCGGTCAGCGCCAAGTATTCGCGCACCGTGTCCAAAGGCTATTTCGGCCTGGGCAAGGAATACCTGATTGGCGAAGGCAAAGGCACCAACTATTTCAGCGTGGGTCTGGCCCAGGAAATTGCGCCGAACACCACCTTCAAAGCCTCGCTCGGCTTTACCGACTTCACCAGCGCGGCCAACACCGCCGGCCTGCCCGACTACACCGACTACAGCATTGGCGCGAGTTACGACTTCGGCGGTGGTCTAGCGCTGTCGGGTGCCTTCGTCGGCGGCAACAAAAAGCCGAACTACCCGTTTGTCATCGACACCAGCAAGTCGATCAACCAGAACGTCTTTCTGGTGACGCTGACCAAGTCCCTGTAATCGCCAGCGGGGGCTTTGGCAGCGCCCCCGCACCCTCCCCTGCCCTCCGTTCAAAAGGAACGTCATGAAACTCGTAACCGCCATCATCAAACCATTCAAGCTGGACGAAGTACGCGAGGCGCTCTCTGGCATCGGCGTGCAGGGCATCACCGTCACCGAAGTCAAGGGCTTCGGTCGGCAAAAGGGCCATACCGAGCTGTACCGGGGCGCCGAATACGTTGTCGATTTTTTGCCCAAGGTGAAGATCGAAGCGGCCGTGTCCGATGAACTGGTCGAGCGCGTCATCGAGGCCATCGAAACCACAGCCCGCACCGGCAAGATCGGCGACGGCAAAGTGTTTGTCTATGACCTGGAGCAGGTAGTGCGCATCCGCACTGGCGAGACCGGCCAGGAAGCGCTGTAAGCGCACCGCAGCGGCGCCCAGCTTTCACCCAACAAAAAATCACGCAATGAAAAAACTACTTGCTTCCCTCGCCCTCGGCATGGCCCTGCTCGCATCGAGCCCGGTACTGCTGGCGCAAAACCCGACCCCGGCTGCCGAGGCGTCTGCCCCGGCAGCGGCCAGTCCAGCCGCTGCTGCCGCACCCGCCGCTGCTGCCTCCGCCCCCGTTCCGGTGCCCAACAAAGGCGACACCAGCTGGATGATGGTCTCGACGCTGCTCGTCATCATGATGGTCCTGCCAGGCCTGGCGCTGTTTTACGGCGGCCTGGTGCGCAGCAAGAACATGCTGTCGGT
>JAJAYS010000254.1 GCA_026786065.1 Polaromonas sp. | reverse complement strand
GGCATACGGCGGGCCGTCGTGCAGCACGAACTTCGGCTGCCCGGCGCGCGCGGCGCGCAGCTTTTTGTAGATGCCTTTTTCGTCCCACTCTTTGACCCATCCGGCTTCGCGCTTTGGCAGGTCGCCGCGCATCGGAAAGGCGGTGTCGGGCAGATTCAGCGTGCTGCGGTAGTCGGGTTTTTCGGGTGTGTTTTCAGGCATGGGAATCGAGCGCAAAGGCTTTGACAGGCTCAGCCCGGACGGCTGGGAGGGGCGGGAGGCAGGGGGGCATCCGTTCGCCCTGAGCCTGTCGGAGGGGCGGCGACCGGATGGGACTGGATCGTCTAAATTCGGTCGCGCGTGGTCTGGCGAGCAGTCTCGACATGCAGCGAAGCAAAAAACGCCCGGGCGTTGGCGCAGTCTTTCTCAATGCCTGATGTCAGGCTCTCCATATCGTCGTACTTCAGCTCGTCATGCAGTCTGTGCAGCAGTTCCACCCTCACGATTTTACCGTAGCCCCCTGCAGTGCCCAAGGCGGGCGGCCAGTCCAGACAGTAGGTTTCCAGCAGCACGCGCCCGCCGTTTACATCGGCCGGATCGAGCGAAGGCCGGATGCCCAGATTGGCAACGCCTTCGAGCGGGCCCGGCGCCAGGCCATGCACATGCACCGCAAAAATGCCGCTGGCGGCAGGGCGCCAGTGCGAAAAACGCAGGTTCAGGGTCGGGAAACCCAAGTCCCGGCCGAGCTTGCGGCCATGCACCACATGGCCCGAAATGCTGTAGGGCCGACCCAGCAGGTCGGCGGCGCCGGCCATGTCGCCAGCGGCCAGGGCCTGGCGCACCGCGGAGCTGGAGACGCGCTGGCCGTGAACCTCGTAGCTGTTCATCCGGGCGACGTCGAAACCGAGCCGGGCGCCGGCGTTGTCTAGCAGCGCGTAGTCGCCGACACGCCGGGCGCCGAAACGAAAGTCGTCGCCGACCAACACGTAGCGCGCGCCCAGGCCTCTGCGTACCACCTCGTCGATAAACGCCGTGGCCTGCTGGTTGGCAAGGCCGCTGTTGAACGGCAACACCACGCATTGATCGATGCCGCAGCCGGCGAGTTCACTCAGCTTGTCGCGCAGCGTGGCAATCCGGGCGGGGGGCAGCGCGGGTGTGCTGGCTCTGGCTGCGAAATAGTCGCGTGGATGCGGCTCAAAGGTCATCACGCAGGCTGGCACGCTGCGGTGCCGCGCCTCGCTTTTGAGCAAGGCCAGCATCGCCTGGTGACCGCGGTGAACCCCGTCGAAATTGCCGATGGTCAGCGCGCAGGCCGGCGCCAGGCGGGGGTGCTTGTAGCCTCGAAAAACGTCCATTCGCCGATTATCGTTTTTGTAGCGTCGGCGCCCTTCTGGCTGTAGTGTTGAAGCCAGACTGGTGGCGAGTTGGACCGGTTTGTCACGTTTTGACTGTATATTGACAGACAGTAGCACTGATTACCGGGTAAGCAGCCGGCTGCAGGTGCTGGTTTCATACGTCATTCACTACTGTGGAGGTTCGTCTTGAAGGTCTTGAAGCTTTCGGCCCAGGGGTTGCCCCAATCCTGGATCAGCCTAGAAGAGGCGGTGCTGCACTATGCGGCCGACGAGGTGCGCTGGGAGATGGGCGCGCGGGTGGCGACCTTCCACGGCGGGCACAACGCCATCACCGGCGCGCAGTCCATCATCGAGATCAACAGCATCATCGGCACCAAGGGCGTGCCGGCCATCAACCCCTTCAATCTGAAACCCGGGCTGACCAACATCAAGCTGTTCGCCCGCGACCGCAATGTCTGCGCCTACTGCGGCAGCGACTTCCATGAGGAAGACCTGACACGCGAACACATCATTCCCTTTGCCCAAAAGGGCATAGACACCTGGATGAATGTCGTCACCGCCTGCCGCGCCTGCAACCACCGCAAAAGCAGCCGCACCCCCGAGCAGGCGCATATGCCGTTGCTTTACACGCCCTATGTGCCCAGCCTGTGGGAAGACTTTATTTTGCGCAACCGGCGGATTCTGGCCGACCAGATGGAGTTTTTGCTGGCGCATGTGCCGAAGTCGTCGCGCTTGTTGGCTTGAGGCTGCTTGGGGTAGCGGATTGGGCGCTCAGGACGCTTGCACCGCGTAGACACAAACTTGAACACAACCCAATCCGGATACTCGCTTTTCAGCGGCGGAACTTCCGATTAGCTCGCACCAAAGCCGACGGCATTAGCCGGGAAGGCTTGCTGCAACTTCCTGTCCATCGTTACGAGTTTCGTGCCAAGTTTCAATGCAAGCGCAACGAACTCACAGTCATAGGCGGTGCGCTTGCTGTCTCTCACGAGTTCGAACACTGACGTTGACTCCACTTCAAATTCAAAACCGGCCATCAGGCTCTCAGCCTCGGCTTGCAACGAACAGGCCTGCGCAAAGGTAAGGCCACCGCGTCGTAGGTAGCCCGCCAGGATGTTGCGGAACTCGCTCCTCCAAAGTACAGGTGCCGTCCAGTCGGCCTCGAGTTGCAGCAGCGTTTCTGCTGCCACCGTGAACTCGCCCGGCAGGTACAGGTAAGCGAGCACATTGGTATCCACAACAATCATGGCCGCCCCCGCCGCTTCATGGAATCGATGTCGCGGGTCAAGAACTTCTTGGTCGGCAAGACCGCGCGAAGCTCGCGTGCGCGTGCCAGCCTTTCGGCCGGGGCGAGCCGCGTCGGCGAGAGCACAGCTTCAAGGCACACGATGGCCTCACTGTTCATGCTGCGTCTATGCATCTCTGCAGAGGCTTTAAGTCTTGCGTAAACCTCGTCAGGAATGTTCTTCAGCGTCAACGTTATGGACATTGGTTGGAAACCAAAATGGAACCGTTATGGTTTTTATAAGCCAAAAAGTCAATTCCTGCGAAGCCGACATTTCCTGATGAACGACAGTCCGCTTTTTGTTTGCTCGTCAAGGATCAGCAAACGCCCACGCCTCAACGGAATGCCCGCAAAACAGCAACGCGTGTCAGCCCACAAGCCCTCACGCAAAAACCCCAGCTGAATCCTGCATCCGGTCAGACACCTCACCCAGGTGGTGCAGCGTGTCGCCAAATGTCATCTCCAGTTGCGTGAGTTTGCGGAAATAGTGGCTGACGATGTATTCATCGGTCACGCCGATGCCGCCGTGCAGCTGCACTGCCTGCTGGCCGACCAGGCGCATTGACACCCCAAGCTGGTATTTCGCCCGCGCCATTGCGCGGCTCCGTTCGTCTGGCGGTGCATTGAGTTTGAGTGACGCGTAATAGCTCATCGAACGCGCCAGCTCGAGCTGCATTTTCATGTCAGCCACCCGGTGGCGCAGCGCCTGAAAGCTGCTTATTACGACGCCGAACTGTTTGCGGGTGTTCATGTAGTCGACGGTGACCGCCAGCATCTGGTCCATCACGCCCACCGCTTCAGCGCAGCAGGCGGCGATGCCGATGTCGATGGCATGCGCCAGCGCGGCCAGGCCGTCCGTCGTTACCAGCGTGGCGGGCGCGTTGTTGAGCTTCAGGTCGGCGGCGCGGCTGCCGTCTTGCGTGCGGTAGCCGCGCGTCGTGACGCCGGTCGCGGTGCGCTCGACGAGGAACAGCGCCAAAGCGCCGTCGGCCATTGCCGGAACCAAAAATGCGTCGGCATGGTCGCCTGCAGTGGCTATGCTTTTTGTAGCTGTAAGCGCCCATTTTGATTCGTCAAAATGCACTTTTGCCTCGCATTTTTCGATCTGGTAGCGGCTGGCGCGCTCCTGGTGTG
>JAJAYS010000253.1 GCA_026786065.1 Polaromonas sp. | reverse complement strand
GGCTTGGGCACCAAGGCTTTTTTCGCCGCGATCATCGGCGGCTTCAACAACTCGCGCGGCGCGCTGCTCGGCGGGCTGATCGTCGGCGTCTGCGAGAACTTGGCGGCCGCCTACATCTCGCCGGCCTACAAGGACGCGGTGGCGCTGGTGATCTTCATGGTCGTCATTCTGTTCAAGCCGCAAGGGCTGCTCGGCAAGAAAGTGGAGCGCAAGGTATGAAGGTTGCCCGCAACAAACTGGCCATCGCAGCTATCCTGCTGGCGGGCGCCGCGATGCTGTTCGCCCCGCAGTTTTTAAAGAACTACGGCGTCTATCTGCTCAGCTACTGGCTGGTGTTCATCATCGCCACGATGGGGCTGAACCTGACAGTTGGTTACGCCGGCCAGAAGTCGCTGGGCCACGCGGCCTTCTTCGGCATTGGTGCTTACACCGTCGCGATACTGATGAAAGCCGGCTTCAGCTTCTGGCTCGGCCTGCCGGCGGCTGCGCTGCTGTGCTTTGTCGTGGGCCTGATGCTCGGCTTCCCGGCGCTGCGGGTGCAGGCGATCTACCTGGCGTTTGCCACGCTCGGCTTCAACATCGCGATCTGGCTGGTGATGCGCAACGAAGAGTGGCTGACCGGCGGCACCTTCGGCATCAACAACATCGCGCGGCCTGCGCTGTTTGGCTTGTCGCTCGAAGGCAACCGGCCCTATTACTACTTCGTGCTGGGGGTGGCGCTGCTGATGGCCGCGCTGCTGTGGGGGCTTCTGCGCTCGCCCTGGGGCAAGGCCTTTACCGCGCTGCGCGACACCCCGATTCGCGCCGAAAGTCTGGGCGTGGACATCCGCAGCTACACGCTGCTGAGCTTTGCCATCGGCGCGGCCTACGCCGGTGTGGCCGGCGCGCTGTTTGCGTCGCTGGTGCAGTTCATCGAGCCGGCGCCGTTCGCCGTCGGCGCGTCCATCATGATGTACCTGATGGTTGTGGTCGGCGGGGCCGGTTACTTCTGGGGGCCGGTGCTGGGTGCGGCGGTCGGCGTGGTGCTGCCCGAATGGCTGCGCGACGTGCCCGGCGTTGCCGCCTGGTACCTGCCGATGTTCGGCGCGGCGGTGGTGCTGCTGATGATCTGGCTGCCCGACGGGCTGCTGAGCCTGCCCGACCGGCTGCGTGCGCGCCGGGCCTCGCGTGCGGCGTCGGCCGCGCGCAGCGCCGCAGCCCAAAACCTGGGAGCCGCACGATGAGCAGCGCACTGTTTAAAGTCACCGGACTCAAAAAGTCCTACGGCGCGATTGCCGCTGTCGCCGGAGTGTCTTTCGAGGTCATGCCAGGTGAAATTTTCGGCGTGATCGGGCCCAACGGTTCCGGCAAAACCACGATGTTCAACAGCGTGCTCGGCCAGATCACCCCGGACGCCGGCGCGATCGAACTCAACGGAAAGACCATCACCGGGATTTCGCCGCTCGAACTGAGCCGGCGCGGCGTCGGCCGCACCTTTCAGACGCTGCAGGTCTTCGGCAAGATGACGGTGCGCGACAACCTGATCGTCGCCGCGCAGGAGCATCGCGGCAGCATGTTCGGCCGCATGTTCGCGCCCGGCGATTCGGGCTTGGGCGCCAGGGCCGACGCGCTGATCGCGCAGTTCCGCATCGGCCATGTGGCCCAGCAGAACGCCGGCACGCTCAGCTATGGCCAGCAAAAGCTGGTCGATATAGCGATGGCGTTCATGGCCGAGCCGGACCTGGTGCTGCTCGACGAGCCGTGTGCCGGCGTCAACCCCAGTCTGGTCGGCGGCATTTCGACGCTGCTCAAAGAGCTGAACCGCAAGCCGCTTGAAGGCCATGCGGCGTCCTTCATCGTCATCGAGCACAACATGGATTTCGTCATGGACCTGTGTCACCGCATCATGGTGATGGTCGAAGGCCGGGTGCTGGCGATTGGCACACCGGCGGAAATTCGCGGCAACAAGCAGGTGCTCGATGCGTATTTAGGTAACTGATTCCCCCTGTCTCGGCTCACTGCGTGTAGCCGGAAACTTCCTTCGGGGGACAACACCAGCAGCCCGGCGGAGCCGGTTCTGCGGTGTTTCTGGCGAAGAGTGGAATTGGGTGTTTTGTGGAGATTGATATGACTAGTGATACCTGCATTGAATTCGCCAATGTGGTGGCGGGCTATAAGGATTTCATGATCCTGAACAACCTGTCTTTCAAGGTGCGGACCGGATCGATCACGCTGCTGCTCGGCCCCAACGGCGCGGGCAAATCGACGGTGTTGAAAACGCTTTTCGGCCTGCTGAAGCCGCGCCAGGGCCGGGTGCTGCTGCATGGCGAAGACATCGGCGGTGCAACGCAGAAGGCGCTGCTGGCCAAGGGCCTTGCCTTTGTGCCGCAGGGCCGCAATTTGTTTGGCCAGCTCACGGTGTTTCAAAATCTTGAACTGGGCGGCATCACGCTCGGCACCAAAACCACGCACGAACGCATTCCCGAAGTGCTGGCGCTGTTTCCGCGTGTCAAGGAGCGGCTGCATTCGCAGGCGTCGACGCTGTCGGGCGGCGAGCAAAAGCAGCTTGAAGTCGGTCGTGCGCTGCTGCTTCGACCGAAAGTGCTGCTGATCGACGAGCCGTCCATCGGGCTGTCGCCGATCGTCGTGCAGGACGTCTTCAAGCTGCTGCAAAAACTCGCCGCGCAGGGCACCACGGTGCTGATGGTGGAGCAGAACGTCAAAAGCGCGCTGAAGGTGTCTGACGATGCCATCGCGCTCGAATCGGGCCAACTGGTGCTGCACAAGCCAGCGGCCGAACTGCTGGCCGACCCGAACATCGAGCGGCTCTTTTTGGGCGGCGGCCGTTTGCCCGGTGCGGCGCTTGCCACCGCCCCTGCGGCCGTTTGAGCACGCCCGCTTCGCCATTCACGAACCCAGCACCATGACCAGCTCCCCCGTCCGCGAAGCCATCTCCGGCGTGCCGAACCCGCTGGGTCTGGACGGCATCGAGTTCATCCAATACGCCACCACCAAGCCGCAGGCAATCGGCCAGCTGCTCGAGCCCATGGGCTTTCGGCCGATTGCGCGGCACCGCTCGCGCGGGGTGCTGCTGTATCGCCAGGGCGCAATCAACCTGATCGTCAACGCCCGCGTGCCGGCGCTTACCAGCGTGTGGTGCGCAGCCTGCAACGATGGGGGTGGGTGCGTGCGGGCGCGCTTAGTGTGCAGCTCGGCGGTGCCGGCGGCACGCTGGCGCAGGGACAGGCTTCCGGCGAGCGGGTGCGCGCGCTGATGGCCGCCGATCTGGGGCTGGCCGCGCCTGCGGCGGTCTGGCACACCCAGCGCGACGCGTGGGTGGCGCTCGGCTGTGAGCTTGGCCTGCTGGTCCACTCCACTATGAAGTCGGCGAACTGGCCGAGCTGTTTGAGGTGGGGGCGCGGCGGCTCCAGCGCGATGCCGCACAAGTCCAACCCGGTGGCCTGCATGGCCCCGCTGGCCGCAGCGCAGCGCGCGCTGCAGCGGGTGGCGGCGCTGCTGGCCGCGATGCCGCAAGAACACGAACGGGCGCTCGGCAACTGGCAGGCCGAGCTGGCCGAATGGCCGGGGCTGCTGATGTCGGCGCACGGTTCGGCCAAGGTGATGGCGCCAATGCTTCCCGGCCTGCAGGTCGATGGCGCCCGCATGTGCGCCAACCTCGACGCGCTGCGTGCCGCGATACCGGCTGAAGCCGCCGACGAATGGTTCGACCCGGCGCTGGCTTTGCAGGCGGCCAGCCTGGCCCGCCCGCGCTTCGCCAGCCTGAACACAGCGCTGCGCGCCCTTCATCCGCCGCTGCGGGCTGCGTCGATCAAAGAAGCCGCATCAGCCCGGAGCAGTGCTGCGCCGCGCCGCTACGCACCGCATCCACCACCAAGCAGGAGCCTCAATGAACCCCAACGATGCAGAGTCCTATGCCGCCGGCATGACCAACCGCCGGCGCGTGCTGGGCGACGACTGGGTTGACAGCGCACTGGCCAATGTCAACGACTTCAATGGCGAGTTTCAGGCGCTGATCACCCGCTACGCCTGGAATGAAGTCTGGGGCCGGCCGGCGCTGGGCGACAGGACGCGCCGGCTGATGGTGCTGTCCACCCTGATCGCGCTGAAGGCGTATGAGGAATTTGCGATGCACGTGCGCGCCGCGCTGGACGGCCCGCCCGAGTCGCGCTTGAGCCCCGACGACATCAAGGAGGTGATCTTGCAGGCCGCGATCTACTGCGGTGTGCCGGCGGCCAACCATGCGTTTTTGGTGGCCGGGGCGATCTTGCAGGAAAAGGGCTTGCTCACTGCGCGGGATTGAGGCCAGAACAAGACCCAACCGGGCGGGGCTCCGGGCCTGCCCCCGGGCCCTGGCGAACCAGATCGCGTGCTGACGCCCCAATGCGCTTTTTGAGGCAGGCGCCTGAGCAGCGCGCACGATAAACTGACCGCCTGCTGCTCGCGCCTGTCGCGCGGGCGCCGAACCGGATGCTTTCACCATGGCGAAACTGCACTTGAACCGGGTCAAAGAGGGCACCGGGCCAACCATTGTTCTGAGCCACGCGCTAGGCTGCACGCTGGGCATGTGGGACGAGGTGGCGGCGCTGCTGCAGGCCGATTACTGCGTGCTGCGCTACGACCACCGCGGGCATGGCAAGTCCGCCGCGCCGGCCGGGCCTTACAGCATCAGCATGTTGGCCGACGATGCCGCCGATCTGATCGCCGCCGAAGCGGGCGGGCCGGTGCATTTTGTCGGCCTCAGTCTGGGCGGCATGGTCGCGCAGGCGCTGGCCGCCCGGCATCCGGAGTGGGTCAAAAGCATCGTCGTCGCCAACTCGTCGAACTGGTACGACGACGCGGCGCGCGCCATGTGGCAGGCCCGCATCGCCACCGTGCGTGAAAAAGGCGTCGAGGCGATTGCCGACGGCGCAATGCCGCGCTGGTTCACAGCAGCTTTTCGGGCAGACCCGGTCGGTGGCCAGCGCGTGGCGCAGATGCGCGCCGATCTGGTCCGCACCGACGCCGTTGCTTACATCGCCAGTTGCCAAGCCATCGCCGCGATGGACCTGCGCGATCTGGGCAGCAGCATCGCTTGCCCGACGCTGGTGGTCGCCGGCACGCTGGACGAGTCCACGCCGCTGGCGCTGTCTGAAACGATTGCCGGCGGCATCGATGGGGCGCAGATCGAAACAATAGCCGCTGCGCACCTCAGCGCGGTAGAGCAGCCGGCGGCATTTGCGGCCTTGCTGCGCGAGTTCATCGGCGAGCTGGAAGACTGAGCCGGCCTGCGGTCCCCTGCCATGACCACGCCGCCGAAATTTTTGGTCGATGAGCGGGAGGTTGAATTCAACCCGATCCGGGCGCAGGGCGCCGGCGGGCAGAACGTCAACAAGGTGTCGAGCGCGATTCATCTGCGCTTCGACATCGCTGCGTCGTCCTTGCCCGACGAGATCAAAGCCCGCTTGCTGGCGCTCGCCGACAGCCGGTTGTCGCAGGACGGCGTGCTGGTGCTGAAAGCGCAGCAGCACCGAACCCAGGAGATGAACCGGGCCGATGCCCTGGCGCGGCTTCAGCAGATCGTCGATGGCGTCAGCACGCCGCCCAAGCCGAGGCGCGCTACCAAGCCGACTTACGGCTCCAAGCAGCGCCGGTTAGAGGGTAAAAGCCAGCGTTCGGCGATCAAGGGCCTGCGTGGTGCAGTCAAGGACTAATGAGCCTGCAGCGGGCTTATTTTTCAATGTTTTAGGCTTTTAGACCAATGAATACGGGCGTTGTTAGCTACAAAGATTGTAGCGACTGGCAGGTGCTTTAAGCGCTCTGCCAAGGATGCAGGCGCGGCCCGCTACAAAACGAAGCCGTAGCTGGGCTGTTCAACCGCTTCTTCCCGCAACTCGCCCGGCGCGCCCCGCTGCAAAACGAAGCCCCGGCTGAGCTGGTTTTACTTCTCGATGGCCAGCAACTCGACCTCGAAGGTCAGCGTCGCATTCGGTGGTACGGCGCCACCGGCACCGCGATCACCGTAAGCCGTGGCCGGCGGGCAGGTCAGCGTGGCCTTGCCGCCGACCTTGATCTTCTGCATGCCTTCGGTCCAGCACGGCACCACGCGGTTGAGCGGAAAGCTTGCCGGCGTGCCGCGCTTGTAGGAGCTGTCGAACTCCTTGCCGTCGGCCAGCGTGCCTTTGTAATGCACTTTGACCGTGTCGCTGGCTTTCGGGTTAGCACCGGTGCCGTCGGTGGTGTGGACGATCTTGACGCCCGAAGGCAGGGTTTCGGCCGGTGCTGCTGCGAGCGCACCGACGGACAGGGTGCAGCTGGCGAGCAGGGAGACGGTAGCGAGGGCGGACAGAGGTCTCATGGATTTGATGAGTAAGTGGGTTGAGGGAAAGAGCCCGGATCGGACAAGTCCGTTACCGGACTCCGAACGATTATCTGTCTGTCGGTAGTCACACCGCAACGCGGCCATGGGCGAAAAGACGCGGTTTGATAGGACAGATGGCGTGCGGCACCACGCCAGCATCCCGGTGCCGGGCAGGTTGCCGGCCTGAGACTTGTTGGTCGCCTTCTCCATCACCATGACACGCACAGTCGTCTCTCCTTCGCTGGCTTGCTGGAGCCGCATCCCCGAAGCAACCCGGAAAAAATCAGTGGCTCTGACACGAAGACAAATCGCCGCAACTGAAACCGACAACGCATTCCAAAAATGTCAGGCACGCACCTTCTTTTTACGCTGCGTAGTCGCTCGCCGGCACGCAACTGCAAAACAGGTTCCGGTCGCCGTACACGTTGTCCACGCGCCCGACCGGGGGCCAGTATTTGGCGTGTTTCAGCGAAGCCAGCGGAAACGCGCCGGTCTCGCGGGAATAGGGCCGGTCCCACAGGTCCGCGAGCAGACTTGCAGCGGTGTGCGGCGCATGCTTCAGCGGGTTGTTGTCCTGCGGCCAGTCGCCGCTCTCGATCATGCGGATCTCGCCGCGAATGGCGATCATCGCGCCGACGAAACGGTCGAGTTCAGCCAGCGTCTCGCTCTCGGTCGGCTCGACCATCAGCGTGCCCGGGACCGGAAAGCTCAAGGTAGGCGCATGAAAGCCGTAGTCGATCAGGCGCTTGGCGACGTCTTCGGCCGTAACACCGCTGCTGTCTTTGAGCGGACGCAGGTCGAGGATGCATTCGTGTGCGACGTGGCCGTTGTGGCTGGCGTACAGCGTGGGGTAGTGGGGCTTTAATTTGGCGCTGATGTAGTTGGCGCTGAGGATGGCGATTTCGGTCGCACGTTGCAGCCCCTCGGCGCCCATCATCCGGCAGTACATCCAGCTGATCGGCAGCACGGCGGCGTTGCCCAGTGGCGCCGCCGAAATGGCCCCCACGCTTTTCACTCCGTGTAAAACGCTGCCCCCCGAGGGGGCTGTTTTCTCTTGGGGCGGCCCGGCGTGAAAACTCGCCCCCACGCTTTTCACTTCGTGTAAAACGCTGCCCCCCGACGGGGCTGTTTTCTCTCGGGGCGGTCTGGCCGAAGTGGCCCCCACGCTTTTCACTCCGTGTAAAACGCTGCCCCCCGAGGGGGCTGTTTTTTCTTGGGGCGGCCCGGCGTGAAAACTCGCCCCGCCACCTTGATAGCCCGCGGTCGCATGGCTTGGCAGGAAGGGCACCAGATCGGCCACCACGCAAACCGGCCCGACGCCCGGCCCGCCGCCGCCGTGCGGAATGCAAAAGGTTTTGTGCAGGTTGAGGTGGCTGACATCGCCGCCGAATTCGCCCGGTGCGGCGACGCCGATCAGCGCATTCAGGTTGGCGCCATCGACATACACCCGGCCGCCGTGCGCATGCACCAGCTCGCACAGCTCCTTCACCCGCGTCTCGAACACGCCGTGGGTGCTGGGGTAGGTGATCATCACCGCAGCCAGACTGACACTGTGCTTTTCGCACTTGGCCTTCTGGGCGTCCATATCGACGTTGCCGGCGGCGGCGCAGGCGACGACGACGACGTTCATGCCGGCCATCTGTGCGCTGGCCGGGTTGGTGCCGTGCGCCGACGATGGAATCAGGCAGATGGTCCGCTGGCTTTCGCCCTGGGCGTCATTAAAGGCTTTGATGACTAGCAGGCCGGCGTACTCGCCCTGCGAGCCGGCATTCGGTTGCAGGCTGATGCCGGCGTAGCCGGTGGCCTCGCACAGCCAGTCGCGCAGTTGCCTGTCGATTTCGGCATAGCCCTGCAACTGGTCGGGTGGCGCGAACGGGTGAATCTGCGCGAACCCCGGCCAGGTGATCGGGATCATCTCGCTGGTTGCATTGAGCTTCATCGTGCAGCTGCCCAGTGGAATCATCGTGCGGTCGAGCGCCAGATCCTTGTCGCCGAGCCTGCGGATGTAACGCAGCATGCTGGTTTCGCTGTGGTGGATGTTGAAGACCGGGTGCGTCAAAAACTTGCTGCTGCGGCGCAGGGCTGGCGGAATCAGCGGCGCCACGCCGGTTTCAAAACGGCTGACCAGCGGAAGCGTCTGCCCCGGCTCGGCGAAGCAGGACCAGAGCAGTTGGATGTCGCTGCGGCTGGTCGTCTCGTCCAGCGAAACACCCAGGTGATTTTTTAAGTCAATTCGCAGGTTTAGCCCCGATTTACGGGCGTTAAAAGCTATGAAATCAGTAGCGTCTCCAGTCTCCACCGTGACCGAGTCGAAGGCGCTGGAGTGGGTGATGGCCAAGCCCAGCTCGTGCAGGCCGGCCACGAAAATCGCTGTGTAGGCGGCCACCCGCTTGGCGATGCGCGTGAGCCCTTGCGGCCCGTGATAGACAGCGTACATGCTGGCGACGACCGCCGGCAAAACCTGCGCGGTACAAATGTTGGAGGTGGCTTTCTCGCGGCGGATGTGCTGCTCGCGGGTTTGCAGCGCCAGCCGGTAAGTTGGGTCGCCGTGCGCATCGACGCTGACGCCGATCAGCCGACCCGGCAGCGAGCGCTTGAATTCGTCGCGGCAGGCGAGGTAGGCAGCATGCGGGCCGCCGTTGGCCATCGGCATGCCGAAGCGCTGCGTGCTGCCCAGCACGATGTCGGCATCCCATTCGCCTGGCGGGACCAGCAGCGTCAACGCCAGCAGGTCTGCAGCGACACAGAACGCGGCGCCGTCGGCATGCGCCTGGCCGGCCAGCGGCCGCAGGTCGTGGATGCTGCCGGTGGTGGCGGGGTACTGCGCCAGCACGCCGAAGTAGTCGCCGCTGACCATCAATTGGGGCAGGGTGTTCAAGGCCGTGCTGACCCTGATCTCGATGCCCAAAGGCCGGGCGCGCGTTTGAATGACCTCGATGGTTTGCGGATGGCAGTCGCCGGCCACCACAAACACCGCGCTCTTGCTCTTGACTCTTCGTTTGGCAAGCGTCATCGCCTCGGCGGAGGCTGTTGCCTCATCCAGCATAGATGCATTTGATATGTACATTCAGGTCAGGTCACAAACCATGGTCTTGAAG
>JAJAYS010000252.1 GCA_026786065.1 Polaromonas sp. | reverse complement strand
GGCGCTGTCCCAGCGCCTGTTCACCCAGGACGCCAACGTCCGCAACGTCAAGACGTTTTTTGTTGTCAAACGCGCAAAGTTTGAGCCTTTTCTGCCTTTAGCCAAATGAATACGGGCGTGAGCAGCTATTTTATTTATAGCGACTGGCAGTTCACAGGGTAGATCAGCGGGTGGCCTTCTTGAGCGGCCGGGCCCAGTTGGCGTAGCTGGTCTGCCGGCCGCGTGCAACCGTCAGCGCGCCAGCCGGCGTATTGCCGGTGATGACCGATCCCGCCCCCACCGTGCCACCGGCGCCCAGCGTTACCGGTGCCACCAGCACGCAATTGCTGCCGATGTGCACGTCGGCTTCGATCACCGTGCGGTGTTTGTTGGCGCCGTCGTAGTTGGCGGTGATGCTGCCCGCGCCGTAGTTGACCCGCTCGCCCACCGTGGCGTCGCCGATGTAGGCCAGGTGATTGGCCTTGGCGCCCGGCGCCAGGGTAGCGTTCTTGATTTCGACAAAGTTGCCGATATGGACCTCGGCGCCCAATTGCGCGCCGGGCCGCAGCCGGGCGAACGGGCCGATGCGCGCACCGGCCCCGACCCGTACGCCGAGCTGTTCGCCGTCGATGTGGGTGAAGGCGGCCAGCACCGCGCCGTCGTCAATCACGGCATTGGCGACGACGCAGTTCGGCCCGATGCGCACGCCGTTACCCAGCGTCACGGCGCCGTCGAACACGCAGTTGACATCGATCTCGACATCCTGTCCGCAGTGCAGCGTGCCGCGAAGGTCGAAGCGCGCCGGATCGGCGAGCCGCACGCCCTGGGCCATCAGGGTTTCGGCCTGGCGGCGCTGGTATTCGCGTTCCAGCGCGGCGAGTTGCGACGGGCTGTTGACCCCAGCGACCTGCGGTGCATCGCTGATGCGGTGCGCGACCACGGCCACACCGTCGGCCACGGCGAACTTCACGATGTCGGTCAGGTAAAACTCGGCCTGCGCGTTGTGGTTGTCGAGGCGCTCCAGCCAGACGCGCAGCAAGCGCGTCGGCAGCGCCATGATGCCGCTGTAGATTTCGTCGATGGCGCGCTGCGCCTCGCTCGCATCTTTTTGCTCGACGATGGCACGCACCTGCGCCGACGCTTCAAGACCGGCGCGCACGATGCGGCCGTAGCCGGTCGGGTCGGGCAGCCGCAGCGTCAGCAGCGCCAGACGCTGGCCGCCCGATTCGGCCAGCAGGGCCTGCAGCGTGGCCGCTTCGATCAGCGGCACATCGCCAGACAACACCAGCGTCACGCCGTCATCAAGCAACTGCGGCAGCGCCTGCTGCACCGCATGTCCGGTGCCCAGTTGCGGCTCCTGGCGCGCGAACTTCAGGTCTGGTGGCACCGGCCGACCCGCCTCGGCAAACCGCTGCCAATCGGGCTGCCGACAGGCGGCTTCGACCTGTTCGGCGCCGTGGCCGGTGACGACAATGATCTGGCGCGCCGAAAGCCTTGCGGCACAGTCGGTGACGTGGGCCAGCAGCGCGCGGCCGCCCAAACGGTGCAACACTTTGGGCAAGCTGCTTTTCATGCGCGTGCCTTTACCAGCGGCCATGACAACAACATCGATTGGAAGAGACATGCGATTTCCTGCAGTTTGGCGTGGCGTCGTTCGGACCACAGCCGTGAGCCGGCCGGGAATGGGGCGAATTATCGGGGTGCTGTTGCTTGCCGGGTTGGTCGGCGGATGCGCCTCCATCAAGCTGGCCTATAACCAGGCGCCTGAGTTGATGTATCTCTACATCGACCGTTACTTCGACTTTGACAGCGAGCAGAAGCCTTTAGTCAAGACCGAACTGACGCAGTTGCAAGCCTGGCACCGCAAGACGCAGTTGCCGGTCTATATCGAAACGCTGCAAAAGCTGCAGCCCCGGATGACCGCCGACTACTCGGCTACGCAAGCCTGTGAAATCGTCACCGACGTGCGCGTCAAGATGCGTGCGGTGGCCAGCCACATCGAGCCTGGCGCAGCCCGCCTTGCGCTGCAATTTGACGATGCCCAGTTCGCGCAGATGGAGAAAAAGTTTGCCCGCGACAACGCCAAGTTCAGAAATGAGTACCTCGATGCAACGCCCGCGCAAATGCGCAAAAAGCGCGTAAAAGACGCCACCGACCGCGCCGAAAAACTGTACGGCCGGCTAGAAAAGCGTCAGCTTGAGGTGCTGTTCAAGACCATCGCCGATTCCCGCTTTGACGCCAAGGTCGCCTACACCGAACGGCTGCGGCGACAGGCAATGATGCTGCAAACGCTGCGCGGGCTGGTTGACCTGCCGCAGCGCGACGACTCTGCTGCGCAACAGCGTGCGGTGGCGGCGGTTGCAGCGCTGATGCAGCAACCCTTCGTATCCGCCGACCCGGACTACCGCCGTTATGTGCAAGCCCAAACGCAGGAGTCCTGCCAGGCCTTTGCGGATCTGCACAACAGCACCTCGCCTGAGCAGCGCCAGCAGGCCGTCAAAACGCTGAAACAGTACGAAGAGGACTTTCGCGCCCTCGCCAACCCGACATCGGGTTGACGATGCCGCAGCGGAGGGCTTGCAGCGCGTCTTGCGCTGCTTTCAGGCTTACCCGTGTGCGGGCGGTGGCCCGCGTCGCCTACTTTCCGGGCGACTTCGAATGCGACAGCCCCTCGCCTTCGGCCTGCTGCAGTTCCCTCTCCTGCTGCGGAGAATCGGGTTTTGCCGCCTTGGCATCGGCTTGCACGTCGGCCTTGTCGAGATAGTTCTTGATATTTTCCTGATAGTCGCGCGTGGCCTCGTAGCTGCCTTCGCCGATCTGCTGCTTCCCGCTGCCCTTCGCGTCGGGGTGGGCAAACACCTCCTTTGGACCGGCCCCGTCGTCGTTCAGCCCGGCCTCCTGCCGTTGCTGCTCCTGGATGCGGGCGTGCTTGTCGTCGGTGCCGGGCTGGCCGGCTTCTGGCTTGCTGGACATAGAGGGAATCTCCTTGGCGTTGGCGCTTGGTGCGTGGGGTTCGGTAGAAGTGCAGGCAGTCGTCAAATCAAACCGCCTGATACACACGCTACGCCGTCCGCTGTGCCGTGGCTGTCAGCTTCCCGGCGCGGGCGCTGTGGGCACTTCCCTACAGTGGTCGCCGCGTTGCAACCACTGCGCGGCTTGCAGTGCAAGCCGGTCCGGCGCGAGCGTGCCGTCCAGCGTCAGCACCCCGGGCTCGCCGTCGGGCGACTGCAGCGCCTCGAACTGGCTGGCGACCAGGCTGGGTGGATAGAAATGGGCGCTGCGGGCAGCTACCCGGCGCAGTGACTCGTCCGGGGCTATGCGCAAGTAAACGAAGCAGAGGCTAGGACTCGCGGCACGCAGCTGGTCGCGATAAGCCCGTTTCAGCGCCGAGCAGGTCAAGACCGCACCGCCCCGAGCCGCCTTCAACTTCTGGCCCAGCGTGGCCAGCCAGCCGCTGCGGTCGGCGTCGAGCAGCGGCTCGCCGCGCTGCATCTTCTGGACATTGGCAGCCGGATGAAAGTCGTCGCCTTCAATCAGAGGCAAAGCCAGCCGGGCCGCCAGCCGCGCGCCGACCGCCGACTTGCCGCAGCCAGCGACCCCCATGACAACGACCTGCACTGCAGAATCTGACATCGCTCAAAGTGTAGGGCGACCGCGAAGACGTCGGGCCACCCCAGTGCACGCGGTGCAGCGGTTTTATCCGTCAAATTGACTGCTGCGCCACTGCAGGCCGGCTGCTGTTCCCGCTTCTTCCGAAAAAGGCTTCAGCACCACCGACTCGCCGGCGACCAGCCGCACCGACTGGCCGGCGTGCAGTATCCGGTCGTCGCAGCATCCGGCCGGCTCGCCCGACGTCGTGACCTGGCCGTATCGGTCTATGCGGCCGGGGCGACTGAAGGTCAGCCAGATTCGGCCGCTCGACACCCGCAGCGCTCCCGGCGCGCTCGCGGTAAAGCGCATGGCCGTGCCGCCGGCTACGGTCCAGCAGCGCCCGGCCGCGACGCAGCGCTCGGGCGTCGGTGTGCAGCGCGGCAAAGCGCCCGCAGATTGCGGGGAAAGTCCGGTAAAGAACAGAGCATTGATGCGATACATGGAAGTCTCCTGAAAGCCGTAACGGTGCTGAGATTTGATTAACTACCGGCTATTTTCAGTCTGAAAAACTGCTGCGTTCAATGAAATCAGATTACGATATTGATTCACTAAACGCATGAATTGAAGGGCCGGGCGATGCAGCATTCAATGACCCAT
>JAJAYS010000251.1 GCA_026786065.1 Polaromonas sp. | reverse complement strand
GCCTGCCAGGGGCCTTGCGCTTGTACCGGTCCGGTTACCGCGTGGCAATAATCGTTTGAAACTCATGTAAGCTAGAAGACAGCTTTCATTTCACTTAGAACTATTTTCAAGCAACGAGGAGACACCCATGCGAATTGGGGTACCAGCTGAAGTCACCGCAGGGGAAACACGCGTCGCCGTCACACCCGAGACGGCCAAAAAACTCAAAGCCCAGGGCCACACGGTCTGTATCCAGTCGGGCGCCGGCGTGGCCGCCAGCGTTCCGGACGCGGCCTACGTCGCGGTAGGCGCAGAAATCACCGATGCCGCTGGCGCTTATGCCTCGGACATCGTGCTCAAGGTGCGTTGCCCGCTGGACAGCGAGATCGGCTTGGCCAGAGCCGGCAGCGTGCTGGTCGGCATGCTCAACCCGTTTGATGCCGCCGGCCTGCAGCGCCTGGCCAGCGCGCAACTGATGTCGTTTGCGCTGGAAGCCGCACCTCGCACCAGCCGCGCGCAAAGCATGGATGTGCTGTCGTCGCAGGCCAACATCGCCGGCTACAAGGCCGTGATGATGGCGGCTGAAAAGTATCAGCGCTTCTTCCCGATGCTGATGACGGCTGCGGGCACGGTGAAAGCGGCGCGCGTCGTGATTCTGGGTGTCGGTGTGGCCGGTCTGCAGGCGATTGCGACGGCCAAGCGCCTAGGCGCCGTGATCGAGGCCAGCGACGTGCGGCCCAGCGTCAAGGAACAGGTCGAGTCCCTTGGCGGCAAGTTCATCGACGTTGCGTATGAGACCGACGAAGAGCGTGAGGCCGCAGCCGGCGTTGGCGGTTACGCCAAACCGATGCCCGCAAGCTGGATGGCACGGCAAAACGTCGAAGTCGCCAAGCGCGTGGCGCAGGCCGATGTGGTGATCACCACCGCGCTGATTCCCGGTCGCCCGGCGCCGGTGCTGGTGACCGAAGAGATGGTCAGGTCGATGAAGGCTGGCAGCGTGATCGTCGATCTGGCCGCAGGAAAAGGCCCCGCAAATCCTGACGGTGTTGCGCAAGGCGGCAATTGCGCATTGAGTGAGCCCGACAAAACGGTGGTCAAACACGGCGTTACGCTGATCGGCGAAACCAATGTGCCGTCTCTGGTGGCGGCCGACGCCAGCGCGCTGTATGCCCGCAACCTGCTCGACTTTTTAAAGCTCATCATCACCAAAGAGGGCGAGTTGAAGATCGACCTCGAAGACGATATCGTCGCCGCCTGCCTGATGAGCCAGGGCGGCGAAGTCAAACGCAAAAAATAAGTAAAGGGCCGCAGCGCCCGATTCGCCACACTGTAATTTTGGGCGTCGGGACAAGCCGGCGCCGACTGGAGAAATCATGGAAGCCGTATCCCCCACCATCCTCAACCTGATCATCTTCGTGCTGGCCATCTACGTCGGCTACCACGTCGTCTGGACCGTCACGCCGGCGCTGCATACGCCGCTGATGGCGGTGACCAACGCCATTTCAGCCATCGTGATCGTCGGCGCGATGCTGGCGGCGGCACTCACCGAGACCACGCTCGGCCGCTCAATGGGCGTGCTGGCAGTGGCGCTGGCGGCGGTCAATGTGTTTGGCGGCTTTCTGGTGACCCGGCGCATGCTGGAGATGTTCAAGAAAAAAGAAAAAAAAGCAGCGCCTGCAGCTGAAGGAGCTTCCAAATGAGCATGACCGTCGCCACGCTGTTGTATCTGGTCGCCAGCGTCTGTTTTATTCAGGCGCTCAAGGGCCTGAGCCACCCGACCACGTCGATCCGCGGCAACCTGTTCGGCATGGTCGGCATGGCGATTGCCATACTGACGACGGCCGCGCTGATTGTTCAGATCTCCGGCGGCTCGGGCAAAGGCATGGTCTGGGTGCTGCTCGGGCTGGTGGTTGGCGGCGGCTACGGCGCCTACCGCGCCAAGACGGTCGAGATGACGAAAATGCCGGAGCTGGTCGCGTTCTTCCACAGCATGATCGGCCTGGCGGCGGTGTTCATCGCCGTCGCAGCGGTAGCTGAGCCGTGGGCCTTTCAGATCGTGGCCAAAGGCCTGGCGATTCCGGCGGGCAACCGGCTGGAACTGGCCTTGGGCTCGGTGATCGGCGCGATCACCTTCAGCGGCTCGGTCATTGCGTTCGGCAAACTGTCGGGCACCTACAAGTTCCGTCTGTTTCAGGGCGCGCCGGTGCAGTTCGCCGGGCAGCACAAGCTCAATCTGATCCTCGGCCTCATCTTGCTGGCCAACGTGGTGATGTACACGCTGACCGGCAACGCAGTCTTCTTTGCCATCGCCACGTTGATGGCCTTTGTGGTGGGCGTGCTGATCATCATTCCGATTGGCGGCGCCGACATGCCGGTGGTAGTGTCCATGCTCAACAGCTATTCGGGCTGGGCGGCGGCGGGCATCGGCTTCAGCCTGAACAACGCGATGCTGATCGTCGCCGGCTCGCTGGTGGGCTCCAGCGGCGCCATTCTGAGCTACATCATGTGCAAGGCCATGAACCGCTCGTTCTTCAACGTGATTTTGGGTGGCTTCGGCGGCGAAGCCACCACGGCAGTGGCCGGCGCGGCGGTGCAGCGCTCGGTTAAAACCGGCAGTGCCGACGATGCGGCTTTTGTATTGGGCAACGCCGAGACGGTGGTGATCGTCCCCGGCTACGGCCTGGCTGTGGCGCGCGCCCAGCATGCGGTGAAAGAACTCGCGGCCAAGCTGACTGAAAAAGGCATCATCGTCAAATACGCGATTCACCCGGTGGCCGGGCGCATGCCGGGCCACATGAACGTGCTGCTGGCCGAGGCCGAAGTGCCTTACGACCAGGTGTTCGAAATGGAAGACATCAACGGCGAGTTCGGTCAGGCCGACGTCGCCATCATCCTCGGGGCCAACGACGTGGTGAACCCTGCAGCCCACGTCAAGGGCAGCGCGATCTACGGCATGCCGATCCTGGAGGCCTACAAAGCCAAGACGGTGATCGTCAACAAACGCTCGATGGCGGCCGGCTATGCGGGTCTGGACAATGAACTGTTCTACATGGACAAGACCATGATGGTGTTCGGCGACGCGAAGAAAGTCATCGAGGACATGGGCAAGGCAATCGAGTAGATCGGTCCGGTCCCTAGGGAAAACGCAGTAGCCTCAGCCCGGGTGCGCCGCGAGAATCGCGTAGCGCAGAGTTTGTAACCGGAGACGTCCTGATGAATGCAGTCACCACCCCAGCGGCCGCCACCGCAGACCGCCCCTGGCTTTCCGCCTACCCGCCCGGGGTTCCCGCCGACATCGATGCATCGCAGTACGCGTCGCTGGTCGCGCTGATGGAGGAAAGCTTCAAGAAGTACGGTAGCCGTGTGGCCTACAGCTTTCTTGGCAAGGAAACCACGTTCGCCGGGACCGACACGCTTTCCACCGCGCTGGCCGTCTACCTGCAGGGCCTGGGGCTGGCCAAGGGCGACCGCGTCGCCATCATGATGCCCAATGTGCCGCAGTACCCGATCGCGGTGGCCGCCATCCTGCGCGCCGGCTATGTGGTCGTGAACGTGAACCCGCTCTACACGCCCCGCGAACTCGAATACCAGCTGAAGGATTCGGGCTCGAAGGCCATTGTCATCATCGAGAACTTCGCGCACACGCTCGAGCAGTGTGTCGCCAACACGCCGGTCAAGCACATCGTGCTGTGTGCGATGGGCGACCGGCTCGGCATGCTTAAAGGCGCGCTAGTCAATCTGGTCGTGCGCAGCGTCAAGAAAATGGTGCCGGCTTTCACGCTGCCGAGCGCGGTACGCTTCAACGACGCGCTGGCGCAGGGAACCCGAGGCCTGCTCAAACGGCCCGACCTGCATGCCGACGACGTCGCGGTGCTGCAGTACACCGGCGGCACCACCGGTGTCTCCAAAGGCGCGGTGCTGCTGCATCGCAACGTGATCGCCAATTTGCTGCAATCCGAGGCCTGGAACCAGCCCGCGATGGCGAGCCTGCCGCCGGACACCCAGCCGGTCTACGTCTGCGCGTTGCCGCTTTATCACATCTTCGCGTTCACCGTGAACATGATGCTGGGCATGCGCACCGGCGCCAAAAACATCCTGATTCCGAATCCGCGCGATTTTCCTGCGGTGCTCAAGGAGCTTTCCAAACACAAGGTGCACAGTTTCCCGGCCGTCAACACGCTGTTCAACGGCCTGGCCAACCACGCCGACTTCAAAACCGTCGACTGGTCGCATCTGAAGGTGTCGCTGGGCGGCGGAACGGCGGTCACCGGCGCGGTCGCGAAGCTCTGGCTCGAGAAAACCGGTTGCCCGATCTGCGAGGGCTATGGCCTCAGCGAGACCTCGCCGTCGGCCAGTTGCAACCCGTCCAACGGCAAGAACTTCACCGGCACCATCGGCGTGCCGATCCCGGGCACCTGGTTCAAGCTGATCGACGACGACGGCCGGGAAGTGCCACGCGGCCAGCCCGGCGAGATCGCGATCAAGGGGCCGCAGGTGATGGCCGGCTACTGGCAGCGCCCCGACGAAACCGCCAAGGTCATGACGCCCGACGGCTACTTCAAATCCGGCGACATCGGCGTGCAGGACGAAAACGGCTTCTTCAAGATCGTCGACCGCAAGAAAGACATGATCCTGGTCAGCGGTTTCAACGTCTACCCGAACGAGATCGAAGATGTGGTTTCCCAGCTCGACGGCGTGATGGAATGCGCGTCGGTCGGCGTGGCCGACGACAAGACCGGCGAGGCGGTCAAGCTGGTGATCGTCAGGAAGAACCCCGATCTCAGCGAGGCGCAGATCCGCGAGCACTGCCGCATCAACCTGACCGGCTACAAGCAGCCCAAGCTGATCGAGTTCCGCACCGAGCTGCCGAAGACACCGGTCGGCAAGATCCTGCGCCGCGAACTGCGGGACAAGAAATAACCTGACCAGCCGGCAGGTGTTTCAGGGGCGGCGTAAGCCGCCTTTTTTTCGTCCGGCGCGTGGCGTTGTTGGCCGAGGGCGCTACTTTTTTTGCGTCGCCGCGATCGATGGCGTGTCGGTGACGCAGCTTCATGGCCTGTCCTGAGCGTGTCGATGGTCGGCGCGGGACATTGACGATCCCACAATAGATGCCGGATAAACGAGTGCATGCGCTTGCCCAACAGCCCACCCTATCGATCAGTTTCTTGCCTTTGAAGGGGAGTTTATATAGGCCAAGTCAGGAGTCATGAGGTTAACCAGTCGAACGGTTATTGTTGGCCCGCTCGGGCCAGATACTGGATTACCTCTTCCACTACAGCATCAAGACGGGCGACACCAACTCTGAACCATTCAGAGCCTCCGGCTCGGCGATGATGACGCCCCTCGCCTTTT